>NZ_KV793595.1:0-58285 GCF_001808505.1 Oligella sp. HMSC09E12 | reverse complement strand
TAGGAAGTTTGAGGGGTTATTGCAAAGGTCTCAACCTGACTTGTTTTTCTTCTCACGAATAAACATGTTAAACCTCGCGGGTCACCCAAAAACACCACGATTTTAACCTAAGTCATTGATTTATATAAGAACTGTTGGGTGACCCAAGAAAAAGCGCTGAAGACAGGAGAACTAAAAACAAAACCTAGGGCTCTGTGCGTGATGACGGCAGAGCTTTTTTTGTGAGCGAAGGTTAGTCTGGTATGGAAATTTGGACACTTCTTCAGTTTATCAGCGTTGATAAGAAAATAGATCTCTCGGAAAACGAACATAACGAGAAAGTTTTTTAATTATCAAATATTGATTTTTTAATTTCTTCGCCAGGACGTTGATGATAGGTGTCGTCATGGATAGTCCTGAAAACAAAGGTGCCATCATGTGTTGTGGAGATCCGCATGATTAGGTAATCAAAATCCAGGCAGTTCTCTTTGCTCGTAATGGCTTTGAAGCAGGATAGGTTGGCGGTACTGAAGAAATCATGTTCATCCGTTTCTCTAAATCCCTTCGTGGCATCCCAGATAAAAATTTGCATTCGCTCATTTTTGGGGATACCGTAGGAATCCGCTAGTAGTTGGCGATGTTCAATCCACCAACCAATGAGACCTTGGCTCGTTTTAGGTGGGTTTGTTAAGAAGATGTAGTCCGCTCCTGAGGCCTTTGAAACAAGGCGAGTTGCGTCCGCTAGGATGTTGGTTTGGCGTTCATTGAAGAAGGTTTTATTGAGGTAGCTATAACTAAACGAGACAACGGCCAGTAGCAATAGAAAGATAAACACACGAAAACCTATTGTTTTGGTGATTGATGTAGGTTGGTGTTTGGGCGTTGTCACTGTTGTTCTCCTTGTGGTTTTTCGTAATAATCAGTGCAGTTGTTTCATTGGTATAGTAAAAGGGGAGTGGCTAATCGTCTTAGTTGCGTTGTCCCTCAATTCTTATCTTTGCTTTCATGTTAGTAAAGAAAGGTTTAAAGCAAAATGGTTTAAATTTGTCGTAACGCTGCAGTACAAACCAGATGGGGAATATTCGTAAACGTTTAAAACGAGGGTTTAAAATATCCTCTTGATCTAGGCCAAAATGATCTTGTCCTTGATAATACACATCGACACCGAAACGATTGCCTTGAACTTTAAACGAGGCGGGATTGATTCGAATACTAATGGCATATACATCATGCACTGAGATTCGCATGCCGTTGAAATTGTCTGTGGTTCGATTGAATTTTGGGAGTATAGATTCAGCTATTGAGTTTAAAAAAGCTGAGTTTGGTTTTATTATTTCATTGAGTAGTAGCTGTTTTTTATTCCAATCAACAAATTCTGAGAGAGAGTTCGCTAACATTCTTTTTGAGGCATTAATTTTAGAGTCATTATTGATTTGCCTTTCGAATGCGAGATCCAACATTGGATCAAAATAGGGCGTCCCCTGACCATATTGCATATGTCGGACTAATCGCTCGATGAGAGGTGCGTAGGTGCCTGAACCAATCCCATTAAAAGCCCGAGTTAGTGTTATAAACTCATTAAACATGAGCTTAGCACATTCTTTATAAGTGATATCGGTGGAGTATTGTCCTATTTTTTCTAAGAGATGTAGGCTGGGGGTGGTGATAATACCTGTAGGTTTCTTCTTTACTAGTTTATAGGGATCAACATAATTTGATACGTTGCGCAGACCGAATTTTTTTTGTAGCAAATCAGCTGATATATCGCCAAATTGCATATCGTCATGAGCAAAGTCGTTAAATGGTCTTTGAGTTTTAAAGATTAGCGGATAGCTAGAAAAACTGTTCATATGAGCCGTTGATTGATGGAGTCGTTATTTTAATTAGTAAAGGTCACCATAATGTAACTGGATAATATGACGACGTTATTAAACGACCTATCGTTGGCCATTGACTTGGATTGAACGGCTTATTGTCTGGGAGAAGGGAGCCGGATGAGTTTCTCTAAGCTGAGTGCCAGAGTTTTTAAATAGTGTTATGAGCTAAGACTGTGGTTATCAGCTTAAACTTCCCCACGAGAATCTTGGCTCTTGTGGGGAAGGAGGTCAAATCAATGTTAAAGCTATTAGCTTAATTTTTGCTTCAGAATCTCATTAACTTGTGCCGGATTGGCCTTACCCTTAGCTTCGCGCATGACGCGACCGACTAGTGAGTTGAAGGCTTTGTCTTTGCCTGAGCGGTATTCTTCAACAATATCGGCATTAGCGGCTAGGACGGTATCAACTAAGGCTTCAATGGCACCACTGTCGCTAATTTGCTTAAGCCCTTTGGCTTCAATGATTTTATCAACATCAGCCTCATGCTCACCTGCCCATAGCGCTTGAAATACATCGCGTGCGGCTTTATGAGAAATCGTGCCGTCACTGATGCGAGTAACGAGCTTGGCAAGCGCAGTTGGGGTCACTGGAATCTCAGCCATTTCCAAGCCGGAGCTATTGAGCGTGGCGTTAACATCACCCATAATCCAGTTAGCGATGGTTTTAGCTTGTTTTTGACCAGCTTCAGCTAAGACTGCTTCAAAATAATCAGCGGTCTCACGATTGACCGTCATTTGCGCCGCATCATAGGCTGATAGCCCTAATTCGGATTCATAGCGCTGGCGACAAGCTGCCGGTAATTCAGGCAAAGCCGCACGAACTTCTTCAATCCACTCCTTACTCACAATGAGAGGGGGTAAATCGGGGCAAGGGAAGTAGCGGTAGTCTTGCGCATCTTCTTTGCTACGCATACTGCGCGTTTCGTCATTGACATCGTCGTAAAGAAGGGTTTCCTGAACGATTTTGCCGCCGTCTTCGAGCACCTCGATTTGGCGCTGCGCCTCATAGGCAATGGCTCGTTCTAAAAAGCGGAAGGAGTTGACGTTTTTGATTTCGGTACGTGTACCGAGCTCCTTTTGTCCCATGGGGCGTACGGAAACGTTGGCATCGCAGCGGAAATTACCCTCTTGCAGATTACCGTCACACACGCCAAGCCACACCACTAAACTATGTAAAGCACGTGCATAGGCGACAGCTTCAGCAGCTGAGCGTAAATCAGGCTCGGTAACAATCTCTAATAGCGGTGTGCCAGTACGGTTTAAGTCAATCCCCGTGGCCGGACGACCGTCCTCAAAGTGGTAGTTTTCGTGTAATGATTTGCCCGCATCTTCCTCTAGGTGAGCACGCGTTAAATTTAATGTTTTTAATTCATCGCCCACCATAAAGCTGATTTGACCACCACTGACAATTGGGTGTGCCAGTTGTGAGGTCTGATAGTTTTTAGGTAGATCAGGGTAGAAATAATGCTTGCGCTCAAATTGCGAAAATTCGGCCACCTTGGCATTAATCGCTAAGCCGAATTGAATGGCTTTATGGACGGCAGCACGGTTCATCACTGGTAGCGTGCCCGGGAGCGCTAAGTCATTGGCGCAGGTTAGCGTATTAGGTGCGGCACCAACAGCGGTACTGCTGCCGGAAAAGATTTTAGAAGCGGTCGAGAGCTGTACATGCGTCTCCAGACCGATAACAATTTCCCATTTCATTTTTTAAACTTCCGTCGGTTTACGTGTATGCCAGTCTGTGCTTTGTTGATAACGGTCAGCGATGGCCAACAATTGCCCCTCTTTAAAATAATTGCCAATCAGTTGTAAACCGATGGGCAAAGGCTTGGCATCGCTACTAAAACCGCATGGTAAAGACATGGCAGGCAGGCCTGCAAGATTGACGCTGAGGGTGAAAATATCACCTAGCCACTCTGCTTTGAGATCCTTATTGTCACCGATATTACGCGCTACATTAGGACTTACAGGGCCTACGATCACATCACATTGCTCGGCAAAGGCGCGTTTAAAGTCGTCAGCAATTAAGCGGCGTACACGTTGTGCTTTGACATAGAGCGCATCATAATAGCCCTCGGACAAGGCGTAGGTGCCCAGTAAAACTCGGCGACGTACTTCATGACCAAAGCCTTCGGCACGGGAGCGGGCAATCAATTGCTCAATATTGTCAGCTTCGGTGCTGCGATGCCCGAAACGAATGCCGTCAAAGCGGCTGAGATTAGAAGAAGCCTCTGCAGGCGATAAAATATAGTACGCTGGAATACATTCAGGTGTATGCGGTAGACTGATTTCCACAATCTCTGCGCCCAGATCCGCTAGTTGCTGAATGGCCGCCTTAACTGCTGTTGCAACCTCTGCATTTAGCTCATCACCTTGGTACTCGAGTGGTACGCCGACGCGTAAACCGCTGAGTGGCTTATCACCGGCGCTATCAAATTGACGGCGCTGATTATCGTATTGAGCCTGTACACGGCCAATCTCATTCTTATCCGCAAGGCAATAATTAACACTGTTAGAGTCGCGCGCATCATAGTGACAAATACGATCCAAGGCTGGTACGATGTCCTCAGCGCTACGAGCGATAATACCTGCTTGGTCCATGCTGGAGGCATAAGCGATAATACCCCAGCGTGAGATGGCGCCGTAGGTGGCTTTAAGACCGGTTACTCCGCAAAGCGCTGCCGGTTGGCGAATAGAACCACCGGTGTCGCTTGCCGTAGCGAAAGGAATAATGCCAGCAGCAACGGCAGCGGCCGAACCGCCCGATGAGCCGCCGGGAATTTTACTGTGGTCCCAAGGGTTTAAGCAGGCTCCGAAGTAGGAGGTCTCGTTGCTTGAGCCCATCGCAAACTCGTCAAGATTTAGCTTACCAATGTTGACTGTGCCGGCTTTGCGTAAATCCTCTACCACCGTCGCCTCAAAAGGGCTCAGATAGTTGGCGAGCATTTTACTGGCGGCTGTCGTTTTCCAGCCTTCGGTGACGAAATTATCCTTGTGAGCCATGGGGATACCGGTGAGGTAGTCACCTTGTCCCTGGGCTAATAAATCATCGGCAGCGGCCGCTTGGGCCAAACTTAATTCCTCATTTATCTCAATAAACGCATTTAATTGCTTTAAGCTCGAGGCCTTGTTAAGTGCCTCCTGAGCTAATTCCACCGCACTTACTTGCTTCTTGCTAAGTGCTTTATTTAAATCGGCAATGGTAGGAAATGACATAGCTAACTCAATCAATTATTCAATAACCTTGGGCACCAAAAAGACCCCGTCGGTTTGGGCCGGTGCATTACTCATCAGGGCTGTGCGATGGGCTACCGTATCAGCTTCGGTGACAATATCATCACGCAAAGGCAACTGCACCTCTGCCAACATGGCCAAAGGGTGAGTTAGGGGTGCAACACCCTCGGTGTCAATGCTTTTTAAGCTATTAAATAGCGTCAGTAGGGAGTTAAGGTCACCTTCGTACTGCTGTAATTCCTCAGCTGAAAGCTCAATTGCCGCCAGCTGGGCAATGTGTTTAACATCTTGATTAGATAAGGACATGATTGTTTATCGATAGTGTTTTTGAGGGCTAGTCAGGAGGTATCCTGATGCCCTAGGATTATAGCGTTAAGGGTATTATTATAAGTTATCTAGGGCATTGATGTGTTGAGAAGCTAGCTGATTGCGGCATTGCTTCTTGGCGCTTTGCGAGGATACGCCTAGCTTAAGCCATGAGCGTAATTTTCGTGTGGATAGCATCAACGATAGAACGCAGATTAAGCGGCTCATGTATCTGTAAATCATTGCTGAGATTAGCTAAGTAGGCTAGGCCTTCAGTGTAATGTTACATCTTCAGAATTGAGGCGCAATCCTGTCGATTCGCTATCATAATACGTTATCATATGTTAACTCTCAGATTAGTATGGGCAAATGGCTCGTATTGATGGGCAGGTTTTGACTTTAAGTCGTGCCTTTTATTCTGCTATTGCTACCTATAAAGGCATTTCTCGACGCACTAAACGCCTCTGTTTCACACCGTAGGCACGTTATTGTTTGTAATCGCAAAGACTCTTAATCATGTTTGGATTTCTCAGAAGTTATTTTTCAACGGATATGGCGATCGACCTCGGAACCGCCAATACTTTAATTTATGTACGGGGTAAGGGTATTGTCTTAGATGAGCCTTCGGTGGTGGCGATTCGTCACGAGGGTGGTCCCCACGGTCGTAAGATTATCCAGGCCGTCGGTCAGGCAGCTAAGCAGATGCTAGGCCGTGTTCCTGGCAATATTGAAGCCATTCGTCCGATGAAGGACGGTGTGATCGCCGACTTTACGGTGACTGAGCAGATGATTAAGCAGTTTATCCGTATGGTCAATCCGCGTAGCTTGATCTCTCCAAGCCCGCGCATTATTGTGTGCGTGCCTTGTGGTTCAACTCAAGTCGAACGTCGTGCTATCCGCGAGGCGGCCTTGGGTGCTGGTGCTAGTCAGGTGTATTTGATTGAAGAGCCCATGGCGGCAGCAATTGGTGCTGGGCTTAATGTCTCCGACGCCAGCGGTTCAATGGTAGTCGATATTGGGGGTGGCACCACTGAGGTTGCCGTGATTTCGCTAGGTGGTATGGTGTATAAGGGCTCCGTACGTGTCGGCGGTGATAAGTTTGACGAATCGATCATCAACTATATTCGTCGCAATAAAGGCATGCTGATTGGTGACCCGACAGCAGAACTGATTAAAAAAGAGATTGGTTCAGCTTTCCCCTCCACCGAAAATAAGGAGATTGAGGTCAAGGGTCGTAATATGACCGAGGGTGTTCCGCGCAGCTTTACCATCAGCTCCAAAGAGATTTTAGAGTCTTTAAGTGATCCTTTAAATCAGATTGTGTCAGCGGTCAAAATTGGTTTAGAGCAGACACCACCTGAGTTAGGTGCAGATATTACGGAAAAAGGCATTGCCTTAACCGGTGGGGGTGCCTTATTGCGCGACCTCGATCGTTTACTGCAAGAAGAGACAGGTATTCCAGTAGTGGTGGCCGAGGATCCACTGGCTTGTGTGGTTAATGGTTGTGGTGAGGCCTTAGAGCATTTAGAGCGTTTAGGCACTGTTTTTGTTAATGAGTAAGTGTTAGCCATCGCTCTTTTTCTCCGCTTTTACAATGTCGACTAAAAAGTCACCACATCTTTTTAGGCAGGGAATAGCTAGTGAGGTGAAGCTATTCTTTCTAGCCTTATTATGTGTTGCTCTCATGATTGTTGATGCGAATTGGTCGGTTTTAGAACCCGTTCGACGCCTTTCTGCGACCTTAATTTATCCCTTTCAACGGGTGGCGATTTGGCCCAAGGATTTGGTTCGCAGCGTCTATGATTGGTCACGCTTTGTGACCCAGACCGAGGCGCAAATTCGCACGAGCGAAAGCGCTCGCATCGAAAATGCCCGCTTAAGTATGCGGGCGATGCAAATGGAGGCGGAAAATGTGCAGCTACGCCGTCTTTTGGGGGTTAAGGCCTCAGTTGAAGTGCCTTCGGTGGCGGTGGAGGTCTTGTATACACCAGCGCATCCCTTTAAGGAAACCATTATCTTAAATAAAGGCAGTTATGACGGGATTCAACCGGGTATGCCGGTGATTGCCGAGGGCGGTATTGTTGGTCAAATTCGTCGCGTCACTGCACAGACCTCGGAAGCGGCCTTGGTTACTGATGATAAGACCTCAGTACCGGCACTATTACAAAGAAACGGCATCCGAGTATTGGTGTTTGGAAGCGGTAGACCGGGACAGATTGAAGTGCGTTATTTATCGCTCGATGTTGATATCAAGGTGGGCGATGAGTTGGTCAGTAGCGGGATTGGTGGTTATTATCCCGCCGGGCTGATGATAGGACGTATTACCTCCATCGAAACGAATAGTGCCCAAGGTTTTGTGCGCGCCATTGCTGAGCCTAGTGCTCACCCAGACCGTCATCGTCATTTTTTGGTGTTATTACATACACCCCCTGATGAGGTGGATGAAGAAGCACTGTTCAAGGAGCAATAGCGATGGTACGTAGAGAAAATGAGCGCGAGCAGGGTCGTCGTAATTTAGAGAGTCTACGTCCTTTACGCGCCGTGCAGTATACCTTTTACGCTAATCCTTACTATGTGTGGATCAGTATTTTCTTTGCTGCAATGGCCTCGCTTCTACCGTGGAGAAATTGGGAGGGCTCACCCGATTTATTGCTCGTGGTGTTAGCTTTTTGGGGGGCGCATAGTGCAGCTGGCGTAGGTTTGGTAGCGGCTTTTATCTTTGGTTATCTGCTGGACGTGCATGATACGACCATTTTAGGTAGTAGTGCATTGACCTATGTGTTTACCATGTATTGCGTGGTTAAAATCCGCAAAGTGATGATGAATTTTGACGTCATCGGTCAAATGGTTTATATGCTACCGGTTTTTTTATTGGTGCCGATGCCACAGCATATGATTCATGCCTGGGCCGCTGGTACCTGGAGCGGTTGGGGCTGGATGTTGGGGGGCTTTCTTAATGTATTTTTGTGGCTCTGTGTACATCTGGTATTGAAGCTACCTTGGCAGCTAGCAAATGATGAAGATGCGGTAGTGTAGTGGGCTGAACGATGTTTGAACAAAGACGACGGATCAAAATCGAGCGTAGCAGAAATCGCTTGCGTGTTGCAGTGGCGGCGGTTTTTGTGTTGGCTTGCTTTACGATTTTGATTTACCGTCTTTGGGTGTTGCAGGTAGAACGTTATCAGGGCTTTTCTGAACGGGCCGATAATAACCGTATCTCCTTGGTACCGATCACGCCCAAACGGGGTAATATCTATGATCGCAATGGCGAAATTCTGGCGCATAGCTATAGAGATTACACCCTTGAGGTGGTGCCCGGACAGGTGAAAAATATTGATGCGCTGATCGAGGAAGTGTCGAACATCATTCCCATTTCGACCTTGGATATACGTCGCTTTAAGCAGCGGATGGAGGCCAATACCCGCTATACCTCAATTATTCTGCGCAGTAATTTGACGGATGAAGAGGCAGCCACCTTTGCAGTGCGCGCTTTTAAGTATCCAGGTGTTAGCATTCGCGCGCGTTGGGTGCGAGAGTATCCGCAGGGTGAGTCGGCTGCGCATTTAATTGGATATATTGGTCGTATTTCTGAAAAAGACCGTGAGCGCATTGAGGAGGCAGGCTTAATTGGTGATTATCGGGGCACCGATGTAATTGGTAAAAAAGGGCTTGAGCTCAGCTATGAAAAGCAGTTGCACGGTAAGCCCGGTTGGGAGCAAGTTGAAATTGCCGCCTCTGGCCGCCCGGTACGGGTGTTAGAGCGTAGTGATCCCATTCCCGGCGATAACCTCAGACTTTCCATTGATATGGGACTACAGCGCATGATTGAGGGGGTATTTAATGATGAAAAAAATTCTCAACGTGGTGCGGTGGTTGCGATTGATCCGAGAAATGGTCAGGTTTTAGCTTATGTATCGGCACCATCCTTTGATCCCAATTTATTTGTTGATGGGATTGATGTAGAGAATTGGCGTCGTTTATCGGATTCACCCGATCATCCTTTGATTGATCGACCGATTTACGGTACCTTTCCTATTGGTTCTACCTATAAGCCTTTTATTGCCTTGGCTGCTTTAACCCTCAATGCGCGCGATGCTAAAACCCGTATTCATGACCCCGGTTATTTTGAATTTGGCGGACAGCGTTTTAGAAACGCAGGTAGTGCGGTGTATGGTTCGTTGGATATGCACCGGGCCTTAGTGGTGTCCTCAGATACCTATTTCTTTGGCTTAGGGCCGATTTTGGGGGTCGATGCTATCCATGATTTTGCCATTCAGTTCGGCTTTGGTAAGCAAACCGGTATTGATTTACCACATGAGAAAAAAGGTATTTTACCGTCACGCGCATGGAAGCAAAGTGCCTTTAAAAATCCGAAACAACAAAGCTGGTTCCCGGGTGAGACGATTTCAGTGGCGGTAGGGCAGGGTTATAACTCCTTTACCATTATGCAATTAGCCCAAGCCACGGCGACCTTGGCTGCCAACGGTGTTTATACGCGTCCGCATATTGTTAATTGGTTGGAAAATCCGAGCCAACGACGAGCCGAACAAGTGGTGCGAGCGCCTGAATATAAAATCGATTTAAGGCAGGCAGATATTGATGTGATTAAAAGGGCTTTGGCAGAAGTGCCAACCCATGGTACGGCGCGCCGCGTGTTTCAAGGCACAAATTATAAATCCGCTGGTAAGACCGGCACAGCACAGGTATTTAGCCTCCGTGGAGCCACCTATAATGCGCGTAATCTGAATAAGCGCTTACATGATCATGCGCTGTATATGGGCTACGCACCGGTTGAAAATCCCACCATTGCGGTGGCAGTGATCGTAGAAAATGGCGGCTGGGGCTCTACGGTCGCCGCGCCGATTGCCAGAAAGGTCTTTGATTATTGGTTAGCCGATGATGTACAGCATCGCAATCAACAAAGCTATGTGCCGAATTTCTTGGAGGAGGGCGATCTCTCCGAAAGTGTGTCACCCGATATCGAAATTCCTGCGGCACCGACGAATCTTGAAGAAGAGGATGAACAGCAGCCATTACCGGAGATTGTCGGTAATCCCACTACGAATCAGCAAACGCGTCGCCGTGCTTTGACGCCAGCTGAGGGAGGCGTTGGCGGATGATGACTAAGCTGATGAATCTAATACTGCGTTCTTTACGCAGTTTTGACTGGCCGCTACTGCTTATTTTATTGGCCTTTTTCGGTCTAAGTATGTTGGTGATGCATTCAGCAGTCGGTAGTACCGACTATCGTTTTGCGGGCCAGCTCAGAAACTTTGCCGTGGCCTTTTTTGCGATGTGGTTTATGGCCATGGTTAAGCCGCCTTTATTGATGCGTTTGGCCGTGCCAGTCTATGGCTTGGGGCTGTTGTTGCTGCTTGCGGTATTATTGTTTGGTACCACTCAAAAGGGGGCGACGCGTTGGCTGGATTTAGGGGTGATTAGCTTACAACCCTCAGAGATAATGAAGCTTGCAATGCCGTTGATGTTGGCCTGGTATTTTGACCGTTATCGCAACAGTTTATCCTTAATGGATTTTATGGTGGCGACGCTGCTTTTATTAGTGCCATTTGCTTTGATTATTAAGCAGCCAGATTTAGGTACGGCCTTATTGGTCTTTGCTAGCGGTTTTTTTGTGATTTATTTTGCCGGTCTTTCATTTAAATTGATTTTGCCGGTGTTTGTGATTGGCGTGACCGCTTTGACCCTGATTATCACATTTCAAGAAACACTTTGTCAGCCGGAGTTTGACTGGGTGGTTTTACGTGAGTATCAAAAGCATCGCGTCTGCACCTTGATGGATCCAGCTAAAGACCCCTTGGGCAAGGGCTTCCACACGATTCAAGCGATGATCGCGATTGGCTCCGGTGGGGTTTATGGTAAAGGCTATATGCAAGGTACGCAAACCCATTTGGATTTTATTCCTGAGCGTACCACGGACTTTATTTTTGCGGTCTATGCTGAGGAATTTGGTTTATATGGCTGTATTTTATTATTGGCGCTATATACCATCTTGCTGTTGCGTGGCTTTATCATTGCCTTAAAGGCCAAAACCCAGTTTGGACGTTTGTTAGCCGGTGCCATTACCATGACATTTTTTGTCTATATTTTTGTCAATATGGGCATGGTCATGGGGATTTTGCCGGTGGTGGGCGTGCCCTTACCTTTTATGAGCTATGGTGGTACCGCTTTGGTGACCTTGGGGCTGGCTTGCGGTATGTTAATGAGTATTGCGAATTATGTACCGAGTAGCGAGGATAAACGCGAATATCTAGAGCGCTAGCTTGCGCTGTCACTCAGCTCACTTAGGGTGTCTAATAAGCTGCTCACCGGCTTGGGTAAAGGCAGTGTTTGCCATTGACTGAGAGGGTAAAATTGGCGCTCAGCTTCAAAGCTTTGTAGTTGATTGACTTCCTTAATCCTAACTAAATACGCTTGAATATGCAGCTTAAAATGACTAAAAATATGCTCAAAAGCAGCTAGTTTAATTAGCTCTTTTTTGCTTGTTGGGGCTAAACCGCGATGTTGTAAATAATGCAGCAGTGTTTCTTCATCAGCAAACTCGGGTAATGATAACAGCCCACCCCAAATCCCTGCTTGCGGTCGTTGCTCTAATAGTATCTGCCCCTCATGCACTAACATTAACATGACCGTATGGCGTGTGGGCGTGGACTTCTTAGCCTTGGGTGTCGGTAGTTGCTGTTGCATATGATGCATTTTGGCATAGCAGTCTGCAGCCAGTGGGCAACGCTCACACTGGGGCTTTGAGCGAGTGCAGATCAAGGATCCAAAGTCCATCAGGGCTTGCGTGTAGCAAGCCATATCAAGCGTTTGCTGGTTTTGCTTAAGCGCCGTTTGTAGTGTTGCTTCTGCTTGAGTCCATAACTGCTTTTCCACGGCAGCGCTAGTGGTGGGACCGATGATGCCAAAGTAGCGGGTAAATAGCCGTTTAACATTGCCATCCATAATGGGCGTAGGGGCGTTATAGCAAAAGGCCATGATGGCATGGGCGGTGGAGCGACCGATGCCCGGTAGCGCCATGATCTGTTCCGGTGTCTGTGGAAATACGCCCTGATACTCCGCCACCACGATCTGGGCGCAACGGTGTAGATTACGTGCTCGTGCATAGTAACCCAGTCCAGCCCAATAGCTTAAGACCTCGCTTTGTTCGGCAGCGGCAAGACTAAAAATATCAGGAAAGCGCTCTAGAAAGCGTTGATAGTAATCAATCACTGTCGTGACCTGCGTTTGCTGCAGCATAATTTCAGAAAGCCAGACTTTGTAGGGGTCCTGGCTTTGCCAAGGTAAATTATGACGACCATGTGCTTGTTGCCAAGCACATAGCGTATTCACAAAACTAGTCATTAATAATTAAAACTTGCTGTGGCGAGTGACTGACCAACGCGCCGCAACTGCAGCAACGATCATGGCTAATACAATGCTAAAAATCAGCCAAAAAGTCTCGGGGAGTTGCACCATAAAGGGCTGTTCATAGGTCTGACTAATTACTTCTTGAATCGAGTTATTGAGTAGCATTAGCGCAAAACTACTTAATAAAATAGCCACGATCCCGGCCACAAAGCCGACCACCGCCCCAAAGTATAAAAAAGGACGACGCACAAAGCTTTCGGTAGCGCCAACAAGACGGGCAACGGAGATCTCATCCCGTTGAACCAAGGCCTGCATCCGTACCGTATTAAAGACGGTTGCGATAACGACCACGGAGACCCCGATAGCCAATAATATTAAGACGACCTTAATAAAGGTCATGATGGCCTGTAACTTTTGTACCCATTCGCTATCGAATTGCACAAGATCAACCTCATCGTATCCTGCAAACTCATCGGCTAATGCCAGTACCCGTTCGGAATTCACAAAGTCCTGACCGGAATTGCTGAGGGTGACGATAATGGCGTGGGGTAGGGGGTTTTTAGGGAGCACACTGAGTGACTCGGACCAAGCCGGGGTGTTTTTTAAATCCTCTAAGGCCTTATTCTTATCAACCACCTCAATCATTTGGATCAGATCTGAACTATCTGCACGGATGCGTTGAGATAGCTCATTCGTCTCGTCTAGACTGAGCGTGTCCTTCATAAAGAGCGTGATGGCTGGATTAACCGACACCGTGCGGGTGACCGGTTCCAGAGAGACCAGCAAGGAGGCGGCAATCAAGGGTAGGGATAGCACAAAGGCAATCACTAAGATATTGGCCAAGGAAGAAAAAGGCGTTTGGATAATGCGACGTAATGCCACCTTAAGGGCATAGCCGTGTTGTCTAAGCCAACTACGCATAATGTACCCCCAAATCAACAAAGCGACCCGGTTCAACTAAAAGTGTGCGGTTAGCGTGCTGCTGTAATAAAGGCTTATCGTGGGAGGCAATGAGGGTAGTCACACCGACTTGATTAAAGTCCTTAAACACATCCAGAATTAAGCGTGCGTTTTCTTGATCTAAGTTAGCCGTAGGCTCATCAGCAATCAAAATGGCCGGGCGATTAACAATGGCACGGGCAATGGCTAAGCGTTGCTGCTCACCGCCTGATAGCTCAATTGGATTCATACGCTCCTTGCCACCTAAACCGACCTTGTAAATGGCAGCACGTGCTCGGGCCTCGGCGCTTTGCGTGCTGTGTCCCATCACCGCCATCGGCAGCATCACATTTGCCAAGGCACTACGATCGTAGAGTAGGTGAGTATCTTGCAAAATAATCCCGACTCGACGACGTAAAAAGGGTCGTTCACGGGACTGCATCTTGTCAAGGCGCTGACCCTTGATAGAGATCATGCCGCGGCTAGGCTTCTCTAAGCCGCCGATAAGCTTCAATAGCGTGGACTTACCTGCACCTGAAGGTCCGGAGACAAAAATAAACTCACCGGCATTAATTTTAAAATTAAGATCGGCGAGGATATTCGGTCCCTGTCCATAGGATTTGAAAACGTGTTGGAATTCAATCATTGCTGCCTGAGAAAAAGCTGTATAAAACTATTGATAGCATGATTTTAACAGTAAAGAGGGTTTTTTAGCGTAGCCCATGCCTTGCTTTCTGCTAAACTCTAAAATTACTTATGGTTATTTATAAAAGGAAATATGATGGGTAGTTATGTTTCTGATGTGACTCAGTTTATCAAGCAATACAAAAAGGATCACCCTGAGACCGAGCAAAAGCAGCGTGAGGGTCGTCTACGCCTGTGGGATAAGGCCATCGATTTAGAGCTACAGGAGCAGTATAAATCCGCTCGTGTTCCTCAAAAACCCTATGTTTACTACAATAAATAAGTCCTGTCGTTAGCGCATTAAGCTCATGCCTGTTGATGAGTCTCAACTAGCGCAGCTACATCTTCCTCAGCATGATAGTACACCGGATACGGTTGATCATGTGGCGCTTGCTCGTCTTTATGGTGAGCCTTTATTCAATGTGCCGCAGGATTTATATATCCCGCCTGATGCGCTACAGATCTTTTTAGAGGCCTTTGAGGGGCCGCTGGATCTTTTGCTTTATTTGATTCGTAAGCAAAACTTTAACGTACTCGATATTCCAATGGCAGAGCTCACGCGACAGTATCTAGGCTATGTGCAGCAGATTCGTGAGCATAATTTGGAACTGGCGGCAGAGTATTTGTTGATGGCAGCAATGCTGATTGAGATTAAGTCGCGCATGCTGTTGCCGGTTAAAAAGGCGGATTCAGATGAGGAAGTGGAGGATCCGCGCGCCGAGCTGGTACGACGCTTATTAGAGTACGAGAAGATGAAGTTGGCAGCGCGTCATTTGGATGAGTTGCCCCAAATTGGTCGGGATTTTCAGCGAGCCAAAGTGCATAAGGACGTGGTCGTGGCACAGCTTTTGCCCGAGGTTAGCGCTGAGGATCTGCGTGATGCTTGGGCAGAGATTATGCGTCGAGCCAGTTTAAATAAGCGTCACCATATTAGCCGTGAGCAGTTCTCGGTGCGTGAGCATATGGGTCATATCTTGCGCCGTTTGGGCGGGGTGCGCTTTATGGAGTTTAAGGAGCTTTTTATTGAGCGCATTGAGGCCGGAGAAGCGGCGGCGGTGGTAGTTGTTCATTTTTTAGCATTATTAGAGTTGGCTCGCGAAAGCTTGGTAGAAATTACGCAAGTCGAGCCCTATGCCCCGATTTATGTTCGTCTCGCTTATATTAGCGTGACGGAGGTCATGGAGAATTAATTTGAAGGTTGTTCGCACTATCGAGGAACTAAGGCAGCAATTAAGCGGCCAATTGCGTACGGCTTATGTGCCGACCATGGGTAATTTGCACGAGGGGCATTTATCCCTGATGCGCATGGCGCGTCAATATGGTGATCCAGTGGTTGCCAGTATTTTCGTGAATCCCTTGCAATTCGGTCCTAATGAGGACTTCGATAAGTATCCGCGCACGCTTGAACAGGATATTGAAAAGTTAGAGGCCTTGCGCGATGTATACGTGCTGTTTGCGCCGACTCTCGATGAGATTTACCCAGAGCCACAGAGTTTTAGTGTACAAACACCAGATAATTTAGGGCATATTTTGGAAGGTGAGTCGCGCCCCGGCTTCTTTGAGGGAGTGTCGACCGTCTTAATGAAGTTTTTTTCCTGTGTGCAACCTAAAGTCGCTGTTTTTGGGAAAAAAGACTATCAGCAGCTGATGGTGGTGCGCCAAATGTGTCGTCAGTTTCAACTGCCAGTTGAGATTGTGGCTCATGAAACGGTGCGTGATGAGCATGGTTTAGCCCTGTCCTCCAGAAATCGTTATTTATCGGATGCGGAAAAAGCAGAGGCGATTCAGCTCTATCAAACACTCAAGCAAATGGAGGCTCGTTTAGCCGCTGGTGTGCTTGAAACTGAGCAAATCGAGCGTGAGGCCTGTGTCTATTTGAGTGAGCGTGGCTGGGTCGTAGACTATTTGAGCGTACGCCGTCAGCGTGACTTATGGCAACCCACCCCCGAAGAGCTCGCCAACAAGGAACCTTTAGTGGTGCTAGGTGCCGCTAAATTGGGTTCGACTCGATTAATTGATAACTTAGAAGTTAACTATTAAGAGGATGTATTGCCAATGAATTCATTATTGACTTATCCAAATATTCTTTGGGTTGCCTTGGTTCTGGTGGCTTTTTTGATCATTATTCACTTAGTGACGATGAAGATGCTGGCCAATCATTTTCGCAAAAAATACCCCGAAGCTTTTGATAACGATGGTAAGTTAAAAAAAGCGCAAGAGCAGGTGGCAGCAGTTGGTCCCGCAGCCGCAGCCAAATTAGCATCGGCAGAGGGTGAGAAAGCGGTAGCCGAAAGTGCTACTGAACAGAAGTAGTTGTAGGATGTTTGATGAAAAAAATTTTTAAGGCCAGTTTAGTTGCTTATGGTTTAAGTGCTTTATTCGGCGTTAATACTGTCGCTGCCAATGAGCAGTTGAGTGTTGCCGCCACCCCAGTGCCGGCTGCGGAGATTCTCGAGTTTATGACGGCACAAATGGCGGAGCAGGGCGTGGATCTAAAGGTGCATGTCTTTACCGACTTTATCCAGCCTAATCAACAGGTGGTGGAAAAGCAAATTGATGTCAACTGCTTTCAGCATTTGCCGCACTTAGAGTCGTTTAATAAAAATGAGGGTCAGAATTTACAGCCCCAAGGCTACATGTATGTTTTGCCTTTAGGTGCTTATTCCACCAAGATTAGTTCGCTGGCTGAACTTAAAAAGGGCGCCACGGTAGCGATTCCTTCAGATACGACCAATGGTGCCAGAGCCTTATTGTTATTGCAAAAAGAGGGTTTAATTACGCTTAAGGATCCAGAGAATTTATTCGCCACTGCGCGTGATATTGCCGACAATCCCCAAAAATTAAAGTTTTTAGAATTAGAGGCGGCCACCATTCCTCGTGTGTTAAGCGATGTGGATTTAGCAGTGATCAATACCAATTATGCGCTGGATGCTGATTTAAATCCTAAACGTGATAGCTTATTTATGGAAGCGGCAGATTCACCTTATGCCAATCTTTGCGCAAGTCGAGAAGATAATAAGGACAGCGCAGCCATTAAAAAGCTAAATCAGGTATGGCAAAGTGCTGAAACCGTGAAGTTTATTGAGGATAAGTATCAGGGTACGGTGATACCTGTAAAGGCGCCTTAAGCTTTTTTCGTAACTCAAGCAGTTTTGTTTGGGACATTATGATCTTCCTAGTTGGAGCTTGAGTTTTGGCCCTTTTTAAATGCCCATACATACATCATGTTTGTATGGGCGTCTTGTTTTGCAGGATCTTGTGATTAGATTAGTTGGCCGAAGCTACCTTTGATGACACCTAGTCCAATCAAAATTAAGGTAATAAAGCACATCCGTCTCATATTGTTAGGGCTTAGCGGCGGTGGAAACTTTTGCCCTATTACGGTAAAAATAGCCACACAAGGGATAGCCATTGTCGCAATATAAAGTGCTTCGGCAGGAAGCCCATAGGCTGTCGCTTCATATAGCGTTCGTGTAAATGAGGTGGCGCAAAACAGTAGTAACAGCATATTACGGACCACCGCTATACTTAATGGTTGACGATACATATGGAAGATTAATGGTGGTCCCGGCATTCCAAATAAACCCCCACATAGTCCAGAAATAAAACCAACAATAAAGAAGGAACTGTCGCTAGAGATAGTTTCTCTTTGCTTTGGGCGAAGCCCAAAGCGCACGCCACTATAGACAATAATTACGCCAAGTAACAGCTCTAAGGCTGCACTTGCTTGATGACCTAAATAATCTAATAAAAACACCCCCAAGATGCTTGAAGGAATTATTCCCGCTAAACAAATAAAGGCGCTGCGCCATTGAATCTTATGTAAGTGTTTAGGCAGCGCAACGCCACTATTGACAATACTGATTAAACTGACAACAGTGGCAATAAAAGCTACCTCTGTGATTTGAAAGCCACTGACCACACCGATGACGATCATGGCTAATCCAAAGCCAGTAACCGTCTGAAAGTAAGTGGCTACGGCAACAATCAGTAAAAGTAAACTGACTATGCTCAAACTCATCACAGCACCATCCATTAAACGATTGATTTAGGATTTAGTTATTAACGCTTTGCGCTTGTAGTGAAGTTACCGCTATAACATAAAAGATATCATTCACATGACAGCCGCGAGATAGATCGTTGGCTGGCTTTTGTAAGCCTTGAAGTAAGGGACCGATCGCCGTCGCACCGCCAATACGTTCAGCAATTTTGTAGCTGATATTACCGGCATCTAGGTTTGGAAAAATAAACACGTTTGCCTGACCGTTAACACTGGAATGTTTGATTTTTTTAGCCGCAATGTCAGGTACAAAAGCCGCATCAAATTGTACCTCACCGTCAATGGCGATGTTGGGGAGCTTGTCTTTAATCAAGGTGGCTGCTTGTGTAACTTTATCGACAGCAGGATGTTTAGCACTTCCGGCAGTAGAAAAGCTCAACATTGCAATACGGGGATCAACATTCAAAAGATCCTTTGCGCTTTTTGAGGCAGCAATAGTAATCGCAGCTAACTCTTCGACATCGGGATCAATGATTAGACCGCAATCACTAAAGATAACAGGTCTTTCTTGTGCGTCCGGCGACTGTTTTAAAAGCATCAAGAAAAAGCTCGACACAATCGCTGTATCAGGTCTTTTTCCTATCAATTGCAAAGCGTTTCTGACGACATCTGCGGTGCTATACACAGCGCCTGCCACTGAGCCTTGAGCTAAGTCACTGTGTACCATCATATTGGCAAAACATAAGGGATCGTCAAGCGCGTGTTCAGCTTGTGCCGCTGTCATACCCTTGTGGGCACGTTGTTTTACTAGGGCGTTCACAAGTTGTGGACGATTTTTTGAGCTTTTAGTATCTTCGATTTCGAGAAGAGAAATATCCAGCTCATATTCTTTTGCCTTATTTTGGATTTTATTCTCATCTCCCACTAAGATGATCTTTGCTATACCTTCATTTTGAGCTTTTAAGGCTGCATTTAAAATGCGAATATCTTCAGCCTCACATAGCGTAATGGTCGCAGGAGCTTGTTTGGCTCTGTTGATGATTTGTTGTAATATTGACACGAATAATCCCTAATCTCATTTAATGATACTATTTATATCGAATTTTATGATTATATGTCAAATCTACCGTTTATTAATATTTAAGTCAAGTTTTTATATTAAAATAATCTAATAACAAGGGATTGTTAAGGAGGATATTTGTTTTTATGGACAATTTATCAGATAGAAAATTTGTAGAGCAAATCAGTATTGCGGGCGATACGCCGACCTTGCGCTTGTTGAGCCTTCTAGAGTTGATTGCTAGTCAGGAGCAGAAGTTTTCCTTGCAAAGCTTGGTTGACAGTACCGATTTGCCTAAGCCCACCCTGCATCGTATGCTGCAACAGTTAGAAGCTTCAGGTATGTTGGCGCGAGAAGTTGATGGGCGTCATTATTGTATTGGTTCGCGCCTCCGGCGCATGGCAGAGGATCTGCTGATCAATGACACTCGCTATGGCGCACGCCATATGATTTTGCGTGCATTGGGGGAGGAATTGGGTGAAAATTGCAATCTGACGACACTGTCTGGGAATGAGGTCTTATATGTTGATCGCATTGAAAGTGATGAGCCCTTACGGTTTTATTTAAGGCCCGGATCTAGAGTGCCAGTACATTGTTCAGCGAGCGGTAAGGTTTTGTTATCTCAATTCTCTCCTTCGCAACGTAAGCGCATGCTGGGTAATGCTAATTTTAAGGCTTATACAAAGAATACGATTACGGAGCTCGATGCATTAAATAGCGAATTGTCCCGCGTTAAAGAACAGGGTTACGCTTTTGACAACGAGGAATTTTTACCTGGATTGTTTTGTGTAGCGGTTTTAGTGCCACGCCGTGATGGTAGCCGTTCAAATTTGGCAGTGGCAACGCAGGCACCGATCATGCGTATGACACCAGATAAGGCTTTGGCAGCATTGCCTGCCTTGCAACGTGCCGCAAAGTCTTTGATGATGGTCGAGGATGATTTTGAGCGCGGGCTTGCTTAATAAGCGCGCCTAAATGGGTTAAGGCTTTGTACAAAGTCATCTATAAAGTGATTGTCCAAGCCTTTCTCTAGATCAGCAATTAGACAGTTCCGATACAAATGCCCCAGGTCTAAGCCGATACCAATACCCCAAATCTCAATACCCAAGTGTTGTTGTTGAGCCAAAACATGTTGTAAGTGATGGACAAGGTATTTGTCATGATTGGCTAGTGCAGTGGCGCTATCCATTGGTTCTCCGTCAGAAATAACATATAACACCTTGCGTTTACTGTCTTGCTCTAATAGACGTTGTACAGCCCATATCACAGCCTCACCGTCCACACCTTCACGATACAAGTCTTGTTTTAGTAGTGCCATGATACTGCGATTGGCTTGTTGCCAATTCGTGGTAGCGTCTTTGAAGATTCGGAAGTCTATTTCATTTAAGCGGCCTGGGTTGGCTTTGCGACCGGTTGCTTGCCAACGGCGATAGGGACGACCGCCATTCCAAGCATTCGTAGAAAAGCCTAAAACCTCGGTTTTGGTACCAGTTTTTTCCAAGGCTTCAATCAAGATATCTATCATAAGAGTAAGTGTTTCTGCGTGATGCTTCATGGAGCCAGAGCAGTCGATCAAGAAACTGACGCTACATTCATTTCTCCATTGCGGTAGCATTTCTTTAAATAAGCGTCGCTCTGTTGGTGAACTGATGAGTTGACTTAGTCGTCGTCCGTCAATCAAGCCTTCTTCACGATCCCATTCCCATTGTGTGGCGGTAGGTGTTAATAATACTTTACGTAGACGTTGAATCAGCAGGTGAAAAGAGATTTGTTGGTGCTGACGACGCTGATTAATAAGTTCTCGATATTGCTCCAGTAGCTCTGGACGTATACCTTCCGCTACATAGGTAGTGGTGTCAAAATCACGCATAAAAACTTGGTAATCATGACTCACGCCATCGCTCAAAATGCGAGAGGTATTACTCTCATGTGTCGGTTCCTGCTCGGACTCATCAAAATCGTCCATGTCCAGGAATAACGCAAAATGCTCCTCTTCGGTATCCTCCTTATCATCTATTGTTTGTTTTCCATGGTTTTGATGTGCATGTGCTACGGATGCGGCAATAAAATCGGCAATGGATAGCGCATAGGGGATGTAGTCAGCTTGACTGCTTTTAAAGCGTCTTAAACCAGCTAAATCTGCGCCTAAAGAGGCGCTTAACGCTGCTCTCGTTGACTCAATAAAATCTTCTGTTTCAGGATACACTGGTAAAGCTAGTAAGCGACTCCAGCACATTTGAGCAGTGGTGTAGAGTAGAATGCCGATCTCGGTTTGACTTTGGGCGGCATGATGAAAGCCCGCCGACCAATGATAAAAGCGTTGCTGAAGATTGTGTTTTACACCAGGTAAATTATCTGGCACCAGTGATTCGCAACGTAATGTTTCTAGCCAATCAAAGATAAGGCGAGCAATGGGTAATTCGGGGCGGTGCTTTTGATGCAGTTGTTTATCGCTATAGTTCAAGCGCAGTGACAAGCTGTCAGCCACACCACGCAAGGAGTCCGCTTCTTCTACTTCCTGCAAGCGTAAATGCGGACCGTAATTTAGCACGTGATTGCCCTGATAAAACTGCTGTTGTCGTATATGCACCTTGGGATCGGCTGTTAACGCTCTCGTTGTGGAGGCATTCAATTCACGCAGTCGTCGTTGTTGTCTTAACTGGTCGGTGGTGTTCATCACAATAACTCACTATTTATAACCGAGGTTTTAGCTGTAACTCCTCATTAAAACAACGCTGATAAAGTTCTGCTACCAAGGCGTGTTCAGATTCATCACATTTATTTAAAAATGACACCATAAAAGCATGCTGCTTATTTTTAAAAATCGTACAGTTTTCAGCCCAAGTGATGACGGTACGAGGCGACATAAGGGTGGATAGGTCGCCGACGGCAAAGGCATTGCGCGTGAGGTTGGCTAAAGCAACCATCGCATTAATATCTGCTAAGCCCTGTGCATGATTCTTGATGGGTACGCGAGCTGCCACAATGGCGACCTCTTCTTCAGGGCTTAAGTAGTTTAGGGTCGTCACAATATTCCAGCGGTCAAGTTGTGCATGGTTAAGGCTATGCGTGCCATGATATAAACCAGTGCTATCACCTAAGCCTACTGTATTAGCAGTAGCAAATATACGAAAATAGGGATGTGGTGTTAAGACACGATTTTGATCAAGTAAAGTAAATTGTCCATCATGTTCTAAGATTTGCTGAATAACAAACATCACATCGGGGCGCCCAGCATCATACTCATCCAGAATTAAGGCGACGGGTCGCTGTAACGCCCAAGGAATTACGCCTTCCTGAAAAGCTGTAATTTGTAGACCATCTTGAATACGAATCGTGTCCTTGCCCACTAGGTCCAAGCGACTGATGTGTCCGTCCAAATTTACTCTGATACATGGCCAATTTAAGCGCGCTGCGACTTGTTCAATATGCGTTGATTTACCGGTGCCGTGTCTGCCTTGAACCATAACGCGACGGTTGTTGTTGAAACCGGCCAGTATCGCCAAAGTGACCTCCGGATTAAAACGATAGGCCTCATCAATCGCAGGCACATACTCATTTCTTGCGCTAAACGCCTTAACTTTCAAAGCGTTATCTATACCAAACAAATCAGTTATTGATACATCCAGTTCTGGTTTTTCAAGAAAATCATTCATGTCTTACCCCAAATCAAATATTTGCATTAGTTTGTCTCGTTTATATGCATTATGAACGATTTTCATGGAATAAATCCTAGGGTTTTCCCGTTTTTCAATAAAAAATGGAATATTTTGTTCCTTTTTTTGATTTTATGTGTTAGTTTTGATTCTGAGTTGTATAAATATCACTTTTAAATCGCTTGGTGTTTCAAGCACATTAAACTTATGTGTTTTTAGTCTGTCCGCTTAAAGCGACAGGTTTTTTAGGAGACGAAAAAATGAGTCAAGAAATTGATAATCGCAAGCCTGTTACCGGTATGACAAAGATGACTCCTTCGGAGGCATTCGTTGAGACCTTGGTTGCTAACGGTGTTAGAGATATCTTCGGTATTATGGGTTCAGCGTTTATGGACGCAATGGATATTTTTGCACCAGCAGGTATCCGATTGATTCCTGTAGTTCATGAGCAGGGCGCAGCGCATATGGCGGATGGATATTCTAGAGTGTCGGGTCGTCACGGTGTTGTGATTGGTCAAAACGGCCCTGGTATCAGTAACTGTGTGACTGGTATTGCTGCAGCCTACTGGGCTCATAGTCCTGTCGTGATGATTACCCCCGAAGCTGGTACCAACACCATGGGCTTAGGCGGTTTCCAAGAGTGTAATCAATTGCCGATGTTCCAAGAATTTACCAAGTATCAGGGTCATGTCACTAACCCAAGTCGTATGGCTGAGTATACAGCACGTTGTTTTGATCGCGCTAAGAGCGAAATGGGTCCTACACAGTTAAATATTCCACGTGACTACTTCTATGGTGAAATTACGTGTGAGATTCCATTGCCGCGCGAGATTGATCGTGGCTATGGTGGTGAGCAGTCGCTTCAAAAGGCGATTGAGCTTTTGAAAAATGCGAAGTTCCCAGTCATTATTTCTGGTGGCGGTGTGGTGATGGGTGATGCCGTCGAGGAGTGTATTGCTTTAGCTGAGCGCTTGGGTGCACCCGTTGTTAACAGCTATCAGCACAATGACTCATTCCCAGCCAGTCATCCTCAGTGGTGTGGTCCTTTAGGCTACCAAGGTTCTAAGGCAGGTATGAAGCTGATTTCTCAGGCTGATGTCGTGATTGCTTTAGGTTCACGTTTAGGGCCATTCGGTACCTTACCGCAGTATGGTATGGATTATTGGCCTGCCGATGCCAAAATCATTCAGATTGATGCGGATCACAAGGTGCTTGGTTTAGTTAAAAAGATTGCCGTCGGTATTTGCGGTGATGCCAAAGCAGTAGCGCAAGAATTGGTTAAACGTTTAGCTGATGAAAACTTAGCGAGCGATGCGACTAAAGAAGAGCGTGCCAAGAAAATTGCAGCTGAAAAAGCAGCGTGGGAAGAAGAGTTGGATAATTGGACTCATGAAACTGACCCGTATAGTTTGGACATGATCGCTGAAAACGCCAAGGAAAAAACGTTTAACGGTGGTGATTATCTCCACCCACGTCAAGTGTTACGTGAGTTAGAAAAGGCAATGCCAGAAAATGTGATGGTGTCGACTGATATCGGTAACATTAACTCGGTTGCACATAGTTACTTGCGTTTTGAAAAGCCGCGCAGCTTCTTTGCGCCGATGAGTTTTGGTAACTGCGGCTACGCTTTACCTACAATTATCGGTGCCAAGGCCGCCGCTCCTGATCGTCCTGCTATTGCCTATGCTGGCGATGGTGCTTGGGGGATGAGCATGATGGAAGTTATGACTGCGGTGCGTCATGATATTCCAGTGACTGCTGTGGTGTTCCACAACCGTCAATGGGGCGCAGAGAAGAAAAACCAAGTTGAGTTCTATAATCGTCGCTTTGTTGCGGGTGAACTGGATAACTCTTCTTTTGCAGAAATCGCTCGTTCAATGGGCGCTGAAGGCATCGTCGTTGATCGTCTCGAAGACGTTGGTCCAGCCCTGAAAAAAGCGATCGATATGCAAATGAACGAGGGTAAGACTTGCGTTATCGAAATTATGTGTACTCGCGAATTAGGTGATCCGTTCCGTCGTGATGCGTTACGTAAGCCTGTGCGTCTATTAGACAAGTACAAAGATTACGTATAAGCTTATCGAGCGAATTTTTAGGCGAGTTAGTGGTGTTTCCGCCTCGCCTAAAAAGTTCTCAAAAGGAGAGAGATAATGAGTAAAGATAAATTAGAGATTCTTAGAGAATACTATAAAGCATGGAATGCTCATGATGTAGAGAGATTAATGAGTATGACGGCAGATGATTGTGTTTTTTACACCATTGCCGGTCCTACCATCATGGGTACTGAAAATCGAGGTCGTGAACAAGTTCGTGCTGCGTATGAGTCAGCGTGGAATAACTTCCCTGATGCTGCGTGGTTAGATGGTGAGTATTATTTATTGGAAGAAAATAAGGCTTTAGCTGTTTGTCGATTTAAAGGAACTGATTTAAACGGTGCCAAACATGAAGCTCAAATGGTCGATTTGTTTGAGTTTGACGGCGATAAAATTAAGGTCAAAAACGCATTCCGTAAAAATCGTCCACCAATCAGCGGAGAGTAAGTTATGGTCATGCAGATAAATGAGGTGACCACTACCGAGAGTGCAACCCAGGCGCGGGTACCCTATGATCCAAGCTATGACCCTTTGATGGACAAGACGCCTGGACTGGGTCGAGACTATGCGCCCACCTATTGGATTGGTACGGCGGGTGAGCCACCGGCAGATGATGGTCCGGTGACTCAAACGATGGAAGTAGATGTAGCCATTATCGGTGCTGGCTTTACAGGGCTGACAGCAGCCATCTTTCTAGCTCAAGAATATGGTATCAAAGCAACTGTTTTAGAGGCTAATCGCACTGCCTGGGGATGTAGTACACGTAATGGCGGTCAAGCGCAATGTGCGTCAGGACGTTTAAAGCGTTCTCAGTGGATTCAACGTTGGGGTTTAGAAACGGCCAAGAAAATGCATCAGGAATGCGTTGATGGCATGGAAACTTTTAAGGAGTTAATCAAAGATATTGATTGCGATCCTCAGCCAGGCGGTCACTTCTATATCGCACACCGAGAAAGAATTATGTCAGCCCTAAGGCAGGAGGCGGAGTTGCTGCGTAATACTTTCGGCTATAACGCACAAATTATAGATGCCGCCACATTGCGCAATGAGTATGTCAATGACCATGAGGCTTGCGGTGCTATGCACGAGCCAGAAGGGATTGGTATTCATGCTGGTAAACTCGCTTTTGGCTATGTCAAAAAGGCACGAGCCTTAGGTGTAAAAGTGCACCCCTCCAGTCCAGTGCAATCCTGGGAAACCCGTGATGGTTATCACTTTTTGCATACGCCTGGTGGCGTAGTTAAAGCAAAAGCCGTTGGGGTGGCTACAGGTGGCTATACTAACAACAGTTTACATAAGGAGTTTAAAAATCGGTTATTGCCAATTTTATCCAACTCCGTAGTGACTCGCCCCTTAACAGCTGATGAAATTGAGGCGTGCCGCTTTTATACGCATCAAGTTTTGACGGATACACGAGTGCTTCGTCATTACTATCGATTATTGCCCGATAATCGATTGCAGATTGGGAGCCGTAGCGCAATTACAGGTCGTGTAGCGCCTGAGCAAAAGTATGAAGACTTGCTTAGAGCTTCAATTAAACGTAAATTCCCCGAACTAGGAGATATTCCATTGGAATACTCATGGTGGGGTTGGGTTGATGTTAGTCATGACATGATGCCACGCATTACACAGCCGGATCCTAAGCAGAGCATTTATTATGCCTTAGGATATGGCGGTAACGGGGTCATGTATTCAGCGCAAGCTGGTAAGCGCTTAGCTCAGTGGATCGCTGGTCATGGATCGGAATTGGATCTACCAATTTTCAATAGTCGACTGCCTTTTCCTAACCTATTTGAAAAAGTGGAGTCTGAAACTTTTGCGCCACTCCGCCGACTTGGTCAACGCTTTCTTTATCGTTGGTATCACCTTAAAGACGAGGTGTTGTAGTCAGTAGACGGTGCAGTTTAAATAAATAATAACTATAGTTACTTAACATAGTACATAGTACGGAGACAGAAAATGAAACTTAATAAACTATTCAAAAAAACCGTGGTCGGGGCTTTCGGCTTTTTTCTAGCAACTGCGGTAAGCGCAGCGACATTTAAAGTCGCAATCGGTGATGCGGCTGGCGGTACCCAACACGAATTGGGTAAGGCATTTGCGGCTAGCCTTAAAGAAAAAACTGATGGCAAATACACCGCAGACCTATTTCCTAATAGCCAACTAGGTGACGAGCAAGACACAGTAAATGATGCGGCCATGGGTTTACTTGATTTCTCGATTTTGGCCATCAATAATATCACGCCATTTTCACCCTCCGTTGCTATTTTAACGCTACCTTACATGATTCAAAGTTTGGAAGATGCTAAGCAATTAACACAAGGGGATGTTGGTAAGGAGTTGACGGAAAATACCATCCGTGATGCGGGTGTGCGCATTATCGGTTGGTCTTATTCAGGCTTCCGTGTGTTAACAAACTCCAAGCGCCCGGTTAAAACGTTAGATGATCTAAAGGGCATGGTTATCCGAGTTCCTAAAAATGAATTAATGATTGCAACCTATAAGTCTTGGGGTATTAATCCCAGCCCCTTAGCCTGGAATGAGACCTTTACAGCATTACAACAGCGTGTCGTGGATGGTCAGGATAATCCGTACATCACCGTTGCTGCAATGAAGTTTGATGAAGTCCAAAAGTACATCACCAATATTCGTTATTTATTCTCCTTAGAGCCCTTAATTGTGAGCGAACAAGTGTTCCAGTCACAATCACCAGAAGTTCAGCAGGCAATTTTAGATGCCGGTATGGAGGCTACTGAGCATAGCTATCAGTTTTTGCAAGACACTGAGCAAAAGATTAAAGAAGAATTAGTGGCTAAGGGCATGGAAATCAACGATCCTGCCAATGATGAAAAAGAATGGATCGAGGCGGCGACTAACCAAGTGTGGCCTAAATTCTACGACCAAGTGGGTGGTAAAGAGCGCTTAGATAAAATTCTGAAATCGTTAGGCCGTTAATTAAATCAATTAATTTTCCGGTAAAGCTGTCCGACCGCATCATGTGGTTTTCGGTCGGACGGTGGTCGCCTAAATAGCGGCAACTGATTATCAGCGTAGCTATTTTAAGACGGAGATTTCAATGAGTTTTAAAAAGTTCTTTCTGCATCTTGTTAATCACATCGAAGAGTATGTTTGCGGTCTGCTTCTCTCAACTTTTGTGATTATTCTTTTCGCGCAAATTGTCATGCGCTTTTTCTTTGCGTATTCCATCCCTTGGGCCGAAGAAGTTTCGACCTATATGTTTGTCTGGTTCGCTTATTTGGGTGCGGTGGTTGCCGCCAAAATGTCAGCGCATAATCGTGTAACTGTGCAATTTAAGCTATTCCCACCCATTGTTAAAAAAGTGGTGGAAACGTTTGCCGATTTATTATGGGTAGCTTTTAATATTTTCTTTACCTATTTAAGTTATGACTTCGTCTTTAATCGCATGAATATGTTTTGGAAGTCTCAGACAACCGGTATCCCCATGAAGTATTTCTTTATGGTATTGCCCTTGGCTTTTGCTTTAATGTCCATCCGTATTTTATGGAATAACTATCTTACTTGGTTTAAGCACGTTGAAATCATCGATCCTGAGGCGCAGGAACTCGCCAAGATTCAAGAGGAAGCATCTAAAAATCAACTGGTTAAAGGGGCGTAACGATGGAACAACAAATTGTCTTATTGCTATTTGGTGGCTTTATTTTCTTGCTGCTGATAGGCGCACCGATTACGGTCTCCTTAGCCGGTGCAGCGATGGTGGCATATCTGGTTTTGGACAAAAATCCTATCTCATTTGTACAAATTGCTTTTACCTCCGTAGGTAATTTCCCCTTAATGGCTTTGCCGGCCTTTATATTGGCCGGTGCGCTCATGGAAGCGGCGGGCATTTCTCGGCGTTTAGTCGATATTGCAGAAAGTCTTGCTGGACCGATTACCGGTGGTTTGGGTCTTGCAACAGTAATAGCGTGTTTGTTTTTTGGTGCCATTTCCGGTTCGGGTCCGGCTACCACAGCCGCAGTGGGTATGTTAATGATTCCAGCCATGACCAAGCGTAATTATAATTTAAGCTATGCTTCGGCGATTACAGCTTCGTCTGGCGGTTTAGGCATTATTATTCCGCCATCGATTCCCATGGTGATTTTCGGTATTTCTGCGCTTGGCTTAAGACCGCCGGCTGAGGCCGTTACACTACACGGAGAGTTTGCCAGTGTTTCCATTTCGAAATTATTTATCGCCGGCGTTATTCCTGGTCTGATTATGGCTTCTAGTATTATGGTGATGAATTATTTTATCTCACGCAAGCATGGCTATAAGGGTATGGATAGCGGTTGGAACGGTGCTGGTTTACGACGTTCACTGGTACAAGGGGTTTGGTCTTTATTAGCTCCGCTCTTTATTTTGGGCGGTATTTATGCCGGTTTTTTCACGCCGACAGAATCAGCGGTTGTTGCGATTTTCTACACATTATTCGTTGGTATTTTTATCCACCGGGAAATAACTTTCAAAAAAGTCTTTAACTCCTTGCGTACGACAACTTGGATTACTGGTCGTGTTTTGTTAATTTTATTTGCTGCTACCGTTTTCGGTCGCTTGTTAGTGGAGCAGAAAATTCCTGCTCACATTGCCGAGACCTTGATTAATTTGACGGATAATATGTACCTTATCTGGACTTTATTGATTCTGTTTTTGCTCTTTGTCGGCATGTTTATGGAAACCTTAGCAGCGATTATGATTCTGGTGCCAGTTTTGTTACCAGTGACTTATATGTTGGGTGCGGATCCGACACACGTGGGTATCGTGGTTATCTGCGCCTTATCGGTGGGCTTTATCACACCACCGTTAGGTGAAAATATCTTCGTTGCTTCGGGGATTGGAGGTGCATCTGTCGAGTCAATTGTGGTTAAGGTTCTACCGTTTATTCTGGTCCTAACGATTGCTATCTTTACTATTGCCTTCGTTCCTGGGTTGTCTTTGTGGTTGCCGAGTTTGATGGGGTACTAATATGACAAAGTTTACAAGAAAAGCGATGCTCGTCAGTGTCTTGGCATTGGCTTTCTCAACAGTAGCAACAGCTGAAAACTCGCCTGTGCAGGCTGAAAACGATACGGTTGATATTGTTAAATCCGAGGAGTCTACTCGGGCGCGTGTTGCTCAGTTATTGGACAAGGCTGTGGCGCATATTCAAGAAAATGGCTTAAGCGGCGTTAACGACTTTAATAATGACGAGCGTTTTACTGATCGAGACCTCTATGTGTTCAGTCTAAGTACGGAGGGGATCTTACTTTCCAGCGGCGGTTGGTCTGCTGGTATGGTTGGTGATAATGTGATTAATTACATTGATGCTCAAGGTGTTCCCTTGTTTCAACGTATTATTGATATTGCTAAAGCAGAGGGGGCCGGGGAGGTTGAGTATCTCTGGTACAGCATGAGCTTAGGTAGGGATGAAAACAAACTGACCCGTTTTAAAGTAGTCGATGATATTATCGTTGCCGTAGGCTATACGCCTCACGTTGCCACCGATTCGGAAGTTGTTGATTTGTTAAAACAGGCAGTGAGTGAATATCGTAAGAACCCGATTGCTGCCATGCGTAAGTTCCGTAATCATCAGAGCGGTTTTAGAAATCCGGATAAATATATTTTTGTGTTGGACACTAAAAGTCGACAGATCATTTTTGCCCCGAGTCAGCGTGATTTAGTTCATACTTCTCTAGATAAAGTGCTTGATGTCCAGGGGAAGCCCTTTTTAACAAAAATTGCTGATAGCGCTAACGCTGAAGAGATTCTAAATGAGGAGTACTGGTGGTTTAGTTCAAGGACTAAATCAGTAGAAAAAAGGCATGCCTACTATCAATTGGTAGATGACGACGTTGTCGTTGTTAGCGCTTTTGCAGCCGAACAATAAACTCTTGTTTTTAGTGAACCCGATATAAGACAGCGTTCTTATATCGGGTAATTTTATGGTGAATTTTCCTTTAAACGCTTTGTTTAAAGCCTACCAGTTTCAGAGTAATTTTCCTTGAGCGTAAGTCTTTCTTAAACGTGTATTGTTTCTTTGTGCGTCAAATGCAGAATGGCTCCTCGTCATAGATGGCGACTCTGGGCTCTTCATTTTGATACGCAAATGCCCTATACATACCACCAGAGTTAAAGGGCAAGCTGATATTGCCTTGACTATCAACAGCTATGAGGCCACCGACGCCGTTAATTGCTGTTAGCTTTTCAATCACTTTGTGTGCGGCGTCGTTAATGGTGAGCTGACAGTATTCAATAAGTGCAGAAATGTCATAGGCTGCAACAAGCTCAATAAAACGCTCTCCTTCACCAGTGCATGAGACTGCACAGGTTCTATTGTTAGCATACGTGCCAGCGCCGATGATGGGAGTATCACCTACTCGTCCTATTTGCTTGTTAGTAAGGCCGCCAGTTGAGGTTGCTGCGGCTAAATTACCATAGCTATCAAGAGCTACAGCTCCTACCGTGCCCATTTTGTTGTTTTCATCCAGAGGTGCCTTTCTCTTAGACGTTAATGTTTGAGCATTATGATCTAATACTGCTTTTTTAGTATTAGTTTTCTTTAAATGCAACAATTGCTCATATCTAAATTCAGTATTGAAAAAGTCAGGGCTTACCAACTCTAACCCATGTTCTTTAGCAAAACGATGAGCACCCTCACCAACAAAAAAAGCATGATGACTGTGTCGTAGCACTGCTCTTGCCGCTTGAACAGGATTCTTAATTCGGTTAACGATGCTTACGGCGCCAGTTTTTAATGTTAAGCCATCCATGATGGCTGCATCTAATTCATGTGTCTCGTCAGCGGTAAAAACTGAGCCCTTTCCAGCATTAAACAGCTCACAATCTTCAAGCAATGAAACAGCATGTGTGACGGCATCAACAGCACTGCCTCCGTTTTCGATTATCTCTATTCCCGCCTTAGCAATATTGGCTAAACTCTCGGTGTAATTTTTAGCCTGTTCAGTGGTGATTACTTCTTTTGAGATAGCGCCAGCTCCTCCGTGAATCACTAGAACAGGGCGAAAAGATTCAGTCATAAGTTTAAGCATCCTTAAAATTAAAATGGTCGTAGAAAGCTTGAGGCAATATGGTAGGCATGTTGATACAACCAGCTGTTAGTCGCATCCCTACGGGACAATCTGGTACCTTGATAGGCATAGGGTGTGCAGGTGTGGTAAACCAAACGCCTAAATCTACGTTTAATTTTCGTTCAAGCTCAAGTATGTTATCTTTTACATGCTTGCCTGCATAAAGCGGGTAACGCAAAAATGTGGGTCGACTATTGTTCACGACCAGTGGCTTTTCATAGCCATTGTTATCACACCATTGGTTCCAAAACCGTGTCGCCTTATCCCGTTGGCTTTGAAACTTCTCTAGTTTAGAGAATTGTTTTAAGAATAATGTAGCAATGGCTGGGCTCATTAATTCCTTGTAATGAGCTATGAATTTGCCTTCTAGCTCATCCGTAAACATTTGCGGGATAGCATGCTCTTTTTGTATGCTTAAGGGCAGGTTATTGTTTTGTTCATATAATAATAGAAAAGTTTCTAATAAACTTTTAGTCTTTTCTGTGGAGATTGTTGGTGATTGTCTTTTTAAGGCTAATAAAGACTCACTGATAGTGGGGTTGTCAGTAGAGCTAATACCACCATGGACCGTGTTGATGATTTTTGAACGCTCTGAACTGAAAATGGAGATATCTCCTAATGCACCGAGTTTCTGTCCTTCCCATTCAGCTCCTAAGGCATGGGCACAATCTTCAATGATCCATAAGTCGTTCTCCCTTGCCCAAGCTATAGTTTCTTTTATATCTTTAGGAATAAGACCAAAGGTATACTGCAGGAGTATTCCTTTGGTTCTAGCGCTTAACTTTTTGCGCACCTCTGTGATGGAGAGCCCATAACTCTGTTCTTCGATATCAGCATAAACAGGCACCACCTGCTGAAACTTGAAGGCATTAATCACGGCCTGACAGGTGAAAGCAGGCACAATAACTTCATCGCCAGGTTGAAGATTAAGTGCCTTAATCGAAGCATATAGGGCAGTTCTGCCACCAGTCCAAGCAATACTTGTATTAACGCCAAGCCATTTGGAGAATTCTGACTCTAGCTTTAAAACATCGTCCCCAACATGGGTCAGGGACTCAATCTTTGCTAAAAGCTCTTTAGCTAGCAGATAGTCATCTTCCTCAATAGTTGCAGAAAGAATGGGAACAGCTGGAAAAGCAAATTTTGACTCGTTAAATCCAGTCATTTTCTAAAGCCTCGCGAGTTTCTAAAACGCCTATTTGCCAAATTTTTTCCATACTGAGATCATCTTTTTGGTAGTCGCCACCATAATTACCATCTCCGCAATATTCCCGCACCTGTTTGGCACTTAAAAGCTTATTGGTTTTTAAATTAATCATAGGTTTTTGCACTGTAGGCATAGTTACGCCTTCTATACGGGTGATGGGAAAGTTTTCCATCCATGACGCATGCGATGCTATGGGATCTATCTCAGTGACTGTTGCCATAGTTTTTGGCGCTGCCCACCAATTATGAATTTTGACTTGCATCTCATCACGAGACTTTAGCCACTCTTGAATCTCAGCAGCGACAGGGCTGTTGCCACCATGTCCATTGACAAAGAGAATGCGTCGAAACCCCTGTAGTTGTAGGCTGTCAAGAATGTCCCTTATTAATGCAAAATAGGTGGCTGGTTTTAATGAAACGGTGCCTGGGTATGCACTAAAGTATGGTGTCATGCCAAATGCAACGCCAGGCATGACTGGGACGCCAAGGGGTTCTGCAGCTTCAAGAGAGATGTTCTCTGCTAGGAGTAGGTCTGTACACAAACTTAAATAAGCATGCTGTTCGGTGCTGCCTAGCGGAACAATGATGCGGTCATCTTTACTGAGGTATTCCTCAACTTGCATCCAATTCATATCTTTAATAAACATAACATCCTCCTTTAACTAGTCATGGATTGGTCTTTAAAGTGCCTTTCGACAACAGCTGCATTGACTGGTTTGGTTATTAGACTAATGGCAATAGCGACAATCATACCTAGCAGCCATGAGGCAACTAGAGAATCTAGCTTTAAAGCATAGAGAGAGCCATCTAAACCATTAAGCTTAAGATAAACATAATAGATTTCTGCAACGATAATACCTGCAATAACCCCAGCGGTTGAGACACGTCGCCAATACATGCCTAGAATGACAGCAATAGCCCAAATGCCTAAACCACCAAATGCAAAGCGCACAATAGCAAAAATGCCTGCGGGTTTATAGATACCAATAGCAATGCCGCACAGACCAACGATTACTGTAATGATGCGCGATAGCTTTAAGACGGTATCATTACTAGCGTTAGGGTTGATGAGTTTTTGGTATATATCTCGTGAGATTCCACCTGTTGCCACCACCATTAACGCAGAGACAGTTGACATTCCAGCAGAGACAATGCCAGCAATCATAATCGCTGCTAGAAGGTTAGGCAGGTTTTGTTGGATCAGAATAGGTACGACAAAATCCGCCTCGGAGCCTTTTAATCCTGGGATAGAAATATAGGCATTGACACCAGACCATTCAATAAGTGTGGCTGACACAAACATGCCCAAGGTGCCTAATAGAACCCCTTTGAACATGACTCTATAGTTCTTCATAGTGTAAAACTTGGTGAAAAGCGTTGGCTGTGCAATGCTGAAAAACGACCAGAGTAAAATCATAGAAACATATACGCCAAAGCCAAATCCGCCCTCTGCGCCAGGGTGGGTCAGGTGCGAAACACTGGTGTCAGCCAATTCTTGCGTGATCTTTTCTAAACCACCGCCAGCTTTTAAGGACATAATAAAGGTCATTATTGCTGTAAGAATCATTAGTCCGCCCTGCAACACATCGGTTAGCATAGCACCCCGCATACCTCCGAACATACAATATAGAATTACAATGACACCAGTAATGAGTACGCCGGTCCACTCAGGAAAACCAGTGAATGTTTTTACGATTACCCCAGCACCGACCATTTGGGCTCCCATCATCGCTATTAAGAAAACAACCATAATCACTGCGTGAGTTACCCGGATAAGGTTTGATTGATAGCGGTCACCTAGATAGTCGGTCATGGTAAAGAAATCATTTTTTTTGGATAATTGCATTAGCTTTTTGCCAACGATTAATGCTGGGATTAACATGGAGAAGGCAATGCCTGGAACTGAAATACTTAACCCTGCAAAGCCTTCTCTGTAGGCTATAGCGGGCACGCCCATAAAGGTGCTCACACTATACTGAGTGGCAAAATAAGCAATGCCTGAAACGATAAAACCCGCTTTACCTCCCATAACAAAGAAATCTTTAAGACTCTTTGTCTGTTTTGCGGCAATATATCCAATAGCTCCAATTAAGCCAAAGTAAATTAGCATAATGAAAATAAAGGAGCCCGCCATAGGCTGGATTAACTCATCAACAGTACTACTCATTTTTTTCTCCTAAGTTTTCAAAATGACTGTCTTGGTATTCAGGTCTTTGTAGACATTGATAAGCATAAATGGCGATAAGTGTGATTACTATAGCACCGTGAATCAGCCAGCCATAAACAAAAATTGGTACTCCAAACCAACCAGCAACATACTCCGTGTTGAAGTAGAAGGGTAGGGGTAGCATGATTAAGAAATAGCTGATTGCGAAAACAATCATCCATTTTTTTTGGAAATTATCTTTTTTGCGCATGATAGTTAACCTTTATAAAAGAGCGGATAAATAACCTCAGTTTGTCGTTTGAGTAAATCGTCTAACTCAGGGGTACGTAGTGCTAAAACATAAGAAATGGTTTCAATGGTCGCAATCATTGCCACATTTGATGCATATAGCACTGGGTGTTCAGTGCCCACAAAAATACATTCATTGGCATAGGGAACTATAGGTGAATGTATTGAGTCTGTTATCGCAATAATCGTACATTGTTTTTCTTGAACTGCTTTTGCTAAATCAACAATGGTTTGCGAATACCTCGGAATGGAGATTATTATCACCAAATCGTCGTTTGTTAAATGACTGATTTGCCTGAAAGCGCTTTCATAGCCGTAGAAACCAATTAACTCCTTGATATAGCTATCGGGCAAAAAAGGCTCAATAGCATTTGCTAAAAAAGAAGCAAGCATTGAGCTGACTCCTATGCCCGCAATAAAGACTCTTTTTTTGGTAAGTAATTGACTGCATAAGGAGTTAATTTTTTCTTGATTAAGCTCGTTTCTCGTTAAAGTAAGATTGTCCATTGCGTTATTAAAAGAAGTATCGAGACTGGTGGCGACCTCATGTGGCCCTGTTCTTACTCTTTTGGCTTTTTCAATAGGCTCATGGATTTTGGAAAAATAGTCAGTTATAACTTTTTTAAATTCTAAAAAACCAGAAAATCCACAGCGTTTTGCGAATCGATTGACTGTGGCAATAGATAATTTAACCTCATCCGCTAGCTCATTAATGCTCATATGGGCAACCTTATAGGTATTGTCGAGCGTATACTGCGCAACTTTTTTTTCGCTGGCAGTCATCAGTTGACTCTTTTCTCGGATTTTAGGGAGAAGACTTAAATACTGTGATGAGTTAACCATCTATTTCCACTGGTAAGTAAATTTGCGAGTATATACAGAGAGTAGCACAGCTGTTAATAGTTATGTAAGGGTATTTTCCCTTATGTAAATAAATTTACATAAGGAGGTAAAAAAAACCACGATACCTAATGAATTAATGACATAGGTTCGTGGCTAGATAAATGTAAGAAATGGTGAGCAGGCTAAGTGATGAATTGTTGTGCAATCAGTGAGGCTAGGGCATGATCGTTTTCAAGGCTCAGACCACTTATTCCAACAGCAGCGACGGTTTTACCATCTTTAAGCAAGGGGACTCCTCCTGGCAATGAGCATAGTTTGTCATCCATAAAATCAGATGTTGCAAGGCTCTCACGTTCTAATCTCTCTTTGAAGCTAATTGTGCTCATTGATATTCTCGCTGCTGTATAAGCCTTAGCTTGGGCAATGTTGATAGTTCGAGCTGGGGCCTCGTCCATTCTTGAAAACAAAAGAAGTTCGCCATTTGCATCACAGATGGCGATACATACGGGCGTTTTAAAAGCTTCGCTTGAGCGTTGCATTGCCCAATTCATAAGTTCTAAACTTTCCTGAATGTTCATTACTAGTCCTTATATTAAGAAGAGGGATGTTTGAGGAACAAATGAAATTATGTTTAACGCTAAGATCATCATGAGTAAAAAGGGAATAGCAGCTTTTGCCACAGTCTCAATTTTGACTTTTGAGATACTACTTGCGACAAAAAGGTTTACACCAACTGGCGGTGTAATAAATCCAATGGCCAGAGCTGTAACCATCATGACACCGAAATGTATTGGGTCAATACCAATGCGTGTGGCTAAAGGTAGTAAAACAGGCGTTATGATGACAATAGCAGCTAGTGCCTCCATAAAGAGCCCTACGAGAAGCAGAAGAGCCAGCATAGAGAGAATAATAATAGCTTTGCTTTCAGTTAAGCTAAGAACACTGGCAGCTACAGTTTCAGGAATTTGTTCCAATGTCATTAAGTTACCGAAGATAGTAGCCATGGCCATTAAGATAATAATAATTGAGGAGGTTAAGGCTGCCTCTATGGTTGAGCTCCATAAGCGCGTCCAAGTCAACTCTTTGTAGACAAACATGCCTATAATGATGCCGTATAAGGCTGCTACGGCAGCAGATTCGGTAGGTGTCATAATGCCACCATAAATTCCGCCCAAGATGATAACAGGTACAAGTAGGGCCCATTTCGCATCATAGGCAGCTTTCAGGATAGACTTAAGTGAATTGTCTGTCTTTTCGCCTTTCCATCCATTCTTTTTTGAAATGAAGTACGTGGCTAGCATTAATAAGAAACCTATCAGAAAGCCAGGGATAATACCGGCAATGAATAGTTTTCCAATAGAGGCTTGAGCAGATACACCATAAACAACGAATGGATTGCTTGGTGGAATAATTACACCAATCGCGCCTGCGCTGGCCACGATCGCTGCGGCAAAGTATATGTTATAACCTCGATGTGCCATTGCTGGAATAGTGATAGCACCAATAGCAGCTACAGTCGCTGGCCCTGATCCGCTAATTGCGGAGAAGAACATGCAGGTCATGATACTTGCTAGAGCAAGGCCGCCAGGTAATGAGCCCACTAACTTATCGGCCACTCTCAATAAGCGTTCAGATAACCCACCTGCACCCATGTAAACGCCAGCTGCAATAAAGAAAGGAATTGCCATAATTGGGAAGGAGTCAATCGACACAAATGCAATCTGCGCTGTATAGTCGATGGGCAACGCTTGGGATACAATAATAGTTAATAAGCTTGCTAAGCCTAACGAAAAGGCAATGGGTAAGCCGATAATAATAAAGATGGCAAAATAACCAAAAAGTACTGTAGCAGTATTAACGAAGTAATCTTGTAATATCCAAGCAACTCCCACTAGGGCGATGGCAATAAGGCTGCCTAAAATTATTTCTCTAATTCTTGAGCTACGTATGACCTCTATTAAGCATTGAATTGTGCGAAGAGCGATTAAGCTAAAACCTAAGGGTAGGATAAAGTATGGAATGGCGTAATTGAGTTTTAAAGACGGGGTGGTTTGTTTAAACTCTAATTGCATCTGGAGATGCGAAAAACCAAGCCAGAAGAGCGTTAGCGCTAAAGCTAATGTCAATAAGTAGATTGTCACCCACAGTGTATTTTGATTGCTTGGCTTTAACCAATTGTGGAAAGCATCAACCCTGATTAAGCCTTTGTTTAGGATGGCGATTGGAACAGCTAGATAAGATATCCAGATAAAAATATATCGTGCAAGCTCTTCTGACCATACTGCCCATCCAATTTTAGCCTTTAAAAAAGCAAGGAAATACACCGGATCAATAAAGGTAGATATCAATGAATGATTAGCTGGATTAGAGGCAAATGATATCAACCCAGACATAATGTATCTAAAAAAGGTTTGATAATTAATTACAAGAATCATTAGTATCAAGCCAATCACTAGCAGCGGCTTTTCTAGGTTGTTATACCATCGGGTTAAATGGGGATTTGTGCTAGATTCATTCATGATTTATACCTGCTCTTATAAATAAAGACAAGAGTCCCCGATCTTTGAGATAAGAAATCGGGGACTGCTTAAGCAATTAGTTGCGAGTTATTCTTGAGTGGCCTTTATAAGCTCGATAAGCTCGCTTGGTAACTGCGCAGCGTATGAGTCATAAACATGTTGGGTTAGCTTCTTGAATTCTGCTAGATCCTCTTCCGTAGCATCATGAATTTTTATCCCTTTTTCCTCAAAGCTTGCGCGTGCTTGTTTTTCATTTTCAGGCCACAAGACCTTGCGTTGGTGAGTAACAGCCTCTAATGCGGCTTCTTGAAGTACTCTGCGTGTATCAGGGTGTAAGCCGTCCCACCATTTTTTGTTTGCCATTGCTACCTGCATGCCGTAGTTATGAGCAGAGGTAATAGCGTATTTCAAGACCTCATCGTGTTTAGCTCCAGTTAGATGTGGGAAAGTGTTCCCCTCTGCGTCTACTGTGCGTTGTTGCAAGGCGGTATATACCTCTCCCCAAGCGATAGGTGCTGGATTTGTATTGAGAGCTTTAGCCACATCAATCTCAACGGGAGAGTCAGTGGTTCTCATTTTTAATCCCGCTAGATCAATTGCGCTATTTAATGGTTTATTGGCCGATACAAAATGGCGATAACCATATTCAGCATACATAATAGGTTGTAAACCAATCTTGTTCGACTCTGCCTCTAGATATTCATATATAGGACCACCAGGGTTAATAGCTTTATAGAGTTTGTTTTGGTTTTTGATTGATGTAATATAAGGCAAATCAAAGGTTTGAAACGCTTTAGAGAAGTTTGCTAGATTGGGTGTTGAGCTCACGCCAATCTCTAATGTCCCACGTTGTGCACCTTCGATTAGAACTCTATCGCTACCTAGAATTGCATTAGGTAAAACTTGAATTTGAATTTTATTATTAGATTTTTCTTTAGCTAGATCTGCGAACTTTTGATAGGCTAGGGTGATGTGATTACCAGGTGGCGCCGTATGAGCTAGTCTAAGCTTAAGTTTTGGTCCTTCATAATCAGCTAAGGCTAACGGTGCCATTAAAGATAGGCATCCTCCAACAATGGCCGTGAGTAACCTTTTAGTTGTCAAGCCTCTCATCAAAATCTCCTTTAGTGAAACTATGTGTATCAATTATTGATATTTAATATAGTTTATTTAGATGGTATAAGAAGTAATAGTAGTGATTACCCCAAAGGGAAACAGTCAAGGTGGTTTAAATGTTTGCAAAGGGTTGAGCTAGGAGGAACGGATTCTTAAAGTTTTTATTGCTTGTAGTATTTAGGACTGGTGTAGGAGTTACTGTTAACAGTTACGATGGTTTAAGTCAGCCTGACTCAATAATCAAGTTATGAGTCAGGCTGCTACCAAGCTTAAATTTAACAATTTATGCGAGATTAGGTTTCAGAAGTATACCTTTAGCATCAGCTTTCTTAATAGACCATGCACTATACGCTGAGATGAGGCCCACCACAAAGACATAGGTCGCGATATACCAAGGTTTATGGTCATTAGCATGTAGTAGTGCAGTTGCGATCATTGGCGTGATTCCCGACGCGAATATACCTGAAAATTGATATACAAAAGAAATACCTGTATATCTAACATCCGTGTCGAATAACTCGCAGAACAAAGCTGCTTCAGGACCGTATACTGAAGCATATAAAATACCAAATGGGATAATAATGGATGTCCATACGATTAGGGTGCTATCAACATGCATTGTCATGAAAAATAGAGCGGGGAAAGCTGAAACACCAGTGATTAATGAGCCCCAAATATAGGTTTTAGCTCTGCCTACTTTATCAGATAGGGCTCCGAATAGTGGAATGAAAAAACACATTATAAAGGAAGCAATCAATACGCCCGTTAAGGCAGTTGTTCTATCCATATTAAGGTCATTACTCAAATAACTAATACTGAAGACACCAAAGACGTTGAAGAGAACACCATCTATGTAACGTGCGCCCATTCCGCGAAGAATGTTTTTTGGATAGTTTTTGAGCATGGTGAAGAAAGGAATTTTTGTTTCTGCATTTCTAGCTTTCATTTTCTGGAATTCTGGGCTTTCTTTAATATGCGTGCGAATATACAAGCCCACGCATACCAACAAGGCTGAAAGAAGGAAGGCAATACGCCAGCCCCATGCGAAGAAGGCCTCAGGACTTAAAACAGCCGTTAATATAGCAACTACAGCTGATGCAAGGCAAAGACCTAGTGCTAAACCGATTTGTGGTAAGGAAGTATATAGGCCACGCTTATGCTTGGGGGCGTACTCATATGCCATCAATATTGCGCCACCCCATTCGCCTCCCATGCCGATACCCTGTAGAATACGCATCAATAAGAGTAGAATGGGTGCCCAGATGCCGATAGTTTCATAGGAAGGGATTAAACCGATAATAAAAGTGGCAACACCCATCAATAATAAAGTCGCTACTAGCGCCCCTTTACGGCTTACTTTGTCGCCAATGTGGCCGAAAATAATCCCTCCAAAAGGTCTCGCCAAGAAGCCGATTGCGAAAGTAGTGTAGGCTAACATGGTACTAACAAACTCATTGTCTGATGGGAAATAGAGTTTGTTGAAAACTAGTCCAGCCACAACACCGTATAGGAAAAAATCATACCACTCGATTGTCGCACCGATTAAAGATGCCCGTATGACCTGGTGCACCTCTTTCTTTTGTTCTTTAGTCATATTGCTCATTTTTGTCTCCTGGGTTTTTAACTAATTAGTTTTTAAGCGATAGATTTTTCTAGGTAGGATGTAGTTAACATGCTCTCAGCATCATTAAGTATCATCTCAGAGGCTTTTTCGGCGATCATCACTACAGGTACGTTAGTGTTGCCGGAAACTAGCGTCGGCATAATGGATGCATCAACTACACGTAAGCCTTGGAAACCGTGGACTCTAAGTCTGTCATCCACTACCGCTGAGCTATCATTCGCAGAGCCCATTTTTGCAGTACCTGCTGGGTGGAAAATAGTGGCACCGTAGTTTCTGCAGAACTCTAAGATTTCGTCATCACTTTGCTGCTCAACACCAGGGCGGTGTTCTCTAGTCAATAAGTCAGCTAGAGGGCCTGTTGTGGCGATGCGTCGAGCTAACTTAACTGAGGCAACAGCAGTGCGTCTGTCTAAGTCAGTGCTTAAATAATTTGGATGAATCGCTAATGGCGTGGAAGGGTCAGAGCTTCTGAGCTCCATATGACCTCTAGACTCTGGACGTAATTGACAAACAGAAATGGTGCAACCTGACCATGGGTGAACTGCACCACCTGCCTGATCGGCAGAAAGAGTGCCGAAGTGGAATTGTATATCTGGCGTTTTGGCTTCATCTGGTAGTGCATAGCAGAAAGCAGCTCCCTGGTTAATGCCGATAGCTAAAGGGCCAGATCTAGAAAGTAACCACTGTAGGCCAATTTTGCTCTTGGTCCAGACGTTTTTCAATTGATCGTTATTAGTAATGGGTTTAGACACCTCGTAGATTAAACGTAACTGTAAGTGGTCCTGTAGGTTTTTACCTACCCCATCTAGATTCTTGAGCAAGGGGATGCCCTTGTCTTTTAAATGAGCAGCGGGACCAATGCCAGATAGCATCAATAGTTGTGGACTTTGAATAGCGCCAGCACTTAGAATTACTTCTTTGTTGGCCTTTATAGTATATTTGTTCTTGTTTTTATCGCTTACCTGAATGCCTACAGCACGGTTGCCTTCAAATAAAACTCGATGCGCCAAGTGCTCGGTTTTAATGGTCAAATTGCTGCGCTCTTTTGCTGGGCGTAAATAAGCGACGGCCGTTGACTGACGCAGTCCATTCTTGGTGGTTAACTGGAAGTAACCAACACCGAACTGATCGCCTGAGTTGAAGTCATTGACGTGCGGAATTCCCTCTAATCCTGCTGACTTAATAAAGGCTTCTACCAATTCATGTTTAGCAGGTATTGTTGTAGCGCTTAGGGGGCCATTTTTACCGCGAGTTTCAGAAGCAGGTAAGTCATTGTTTTCTAATTTTCTAAAATAAGGCAAACACTCATCCCAGCTCCAGCCTTTATTGCCTAATGCAGCCCAGTGGTCGTAGTCTTCCTTTTGGCCTCTAATATAGATTAGACCATTAATGGAACTACTGCCTCCTAAGGTCTTACCACGTGGCCAATAGAACTTGCGGTTGTTCATGGATGGGTCAGCCTCAGTTTCGAACTGCCAGTTTAGCTTTTTGTTAAACATGGTTTTTCCATAACCAATAGGAATATGGATCCAAATGTTTTTATCGGCAGGTCCAGCTTCTATTAAACAAACACTGTGCTTTCCATTTTCGCTAAGTCTATTCGCCAATACACAACCTGCGGAACCCCCGCCAACCACGATGTAGTCAAATTGCTCTTTCATTAAAGTCTCCTTTGTAATCAGTTGTTTAATCAATTTAAGATATGAAAAAATTTGACATCATAGGGTTTGTGCTAAAAAAACCATTTTTGACACAACAAATTGTTTTTTTGATTTATTTTCGGTTTATGGTGAGCGTGTTTTGCTGATCATCATCGATTGAAGGATATAAATGTTGTGACTACAAATTCAGCAGCAACTAGAGCATTAATGATTGTTGAGGTACTTGCTAACTCAGAAGAACCGTTATCACTAAATGCTTTATGCGCCAAGATAGCAATACCTCGAAGCACTTTAATGAGAAATTTAAACTCCCTATGTGAGGCGGGCTTTGTTGTTCGCTTGCCCGAACAGTTGGGTTACACGGTGGGCGCGAGAAGCGTGAGCTTTTGCGTTAATGCTTTGAGAACTACAAGATTTAGCGTTGCTGCACGTTCGATTTTAAGGAGGACCGTCAGTAAGATTAATGAGACTTGCAATTTAACGGTATTAGATGAGGATTCGGTGCGTTACTTGGTTAGAGTAGAGAATACAGCGCCATGGAGTTTGCAAATGAATGTTAAGCCCAATACATCTGTGCCCTTGCATTGCACAGCGAGTGGTAAGCTGTTTTTGTCAAACTTATCTCATTTTGAGCAAAGCACTTTTTTAAAAAATATTGAATTAAACGCTTTTACTGATAATACGATTACTGATTTAGAAGAGTTTAAAAAAGAGTTAGCAAAAACCAAGCGCCAAGGCTTCGGGCTCGATAAAGAGGAGTTTGTTACTGGCATGGTGGCATTAGCTATGCCTGTTTATGATCCGTATCATAAATCGCGTATTATTGCCACCGTTGCTTGCCATGCCGTTACTGCGAGAACCTGCTTGAGTCGATTATTGTCTTATCGTGTAGTTATGGAGGAAGCGGCAGAGGAGGTGCGTGAGTTATTGGAATTTAACACCTAGAGCTGGTTTGGTAACTAGGATTGCAGCTGACTTGAGAGGTTGTATTTACGACTTGATCTGACACGTCACTTAATAAAAGAGAGTTACCGCTTCAAAATACTAGATGTTTAAACCGTGTAAACCTGCTACATTATTCACACACCCTATTTTTAATAGACATTACCCCCTTATCAATCCTCTTTGCCTTTTCTCTGCGCCCTTGGATGGGCAGCATCATAAGCTTTAGCCAAATGTTGATAGTCTAAACGGGTGTAAATTTGTGTAGTGGAGATATTGCTGTGCCCTAACAGCTCTTGCACGGCCCGCAGGTCTTGTGCGGACTGCAGTAGATGACTAGCAAAGCTGTGTCGCATCATATGTGGGTGAATAGCACTGTCGGCGCCGGTTTTGAGCGCCATGGCCTTTAAGCGAAGTTGCACCGCCCGAGGGCTAATGCGACGACCTCTAGCACCTAAGAATAAGGCAGCCCTATCGCTTTCATTAGCCTGTGGTGCCAAGCTAGCCTCACGCATTGTCAACCAATGACGAATCGCCTCAGCAGCTTTTTCGCCCAAGGGAACAATGCGGGTTTTATTGCCCTTACCGACGACTTTAATCTCTTTTTCAGTTAAATCAATCCAACCGAGGGATTCATAACTCGCTGTTTTAACATAGTGGCAGTCAAGCTGCACTAATTCCGAGAGCCGTAAGCCACTGCTATAAAGCAATTCAAACATGGCCACATCGCATACATCCTTAGCCTCAGTGGCGTTGCTAAGCTGTTGACTACGGTCTAAAAAGGCTGTGGTCTGATCCACCGTCATCGCCTTGGGTAGCGGTCGAGGAACTCTGGGTGTCTTAAGGTGCGCTGCGGGGTTACTTTTAAGTTCAACCCGCTCGCTAAGCCATTGATAAAAAGAGCGCCAGGCCGCAACAATACGGGCGATGGAGCGAGGGCTGTAGCCGCTGGCATGCAAACGCGCCACTGCACGCCGTAGTAAGTCATGACTGAGCGCTTGGAGATTGTGCTCAGGATAAAGTGCCATCAAAGCCTTTAAATCCCGCCGATAAGCAGCTAAAGTATGCTCGGAGCAGCGACGTTGCTGCTGCATATAGTCGAGCCATTGATTTAACTGCTCACGGTTAAGCACCTGACTCATGCTATTTATCACTCACTAAAGGGAGTAAATAACCATAGCCGGCCGCTTCCATCTCGGCTTTAGGGATAAACTTTAAGGCAGCGCCGTTAATACAATAACGTAAGCCGCCACGATCGCGCGGACCGTCAGGAAAAACATGTCCTAAATGCGCGTCGGCAACGCGACTACGGGTTTCAATGCGCTGCATATTATAGGAAGTATCCAGATGCTCGGTAATCACTTCTGGCACAATGGGCTTGGTAAAGGAGGGCCAACCGCAGCCGGAATCGTATTTATCGTCCGAACTAAAAAGAGGTTCACCGCTCACAATATCCACATAGATGCCCGCTTCAAATAAATGATCATAGGGGTGAGTAAAGGCACGCTCTGTGGCATTTTGTTGAGTCACCTGATAGGAAAGAGGGCTTAGCGTTTTGCGTAGTTCCTCCTCTTTTGGTACATGATAGTCCGCAGGGTTCACTGTGATTGTGCTTTGCGTGTTTTGCTCTTGCATGGCTTTGGTGTTACTACCGTTTTGAAGATTTAATGGCGTTTTTTCCTCGGCTAATGGCTTATCAACTAGGTTTAAATCGATATGACAGTAGCCATTGGGGTTCTTAGCAAGATAGTCTTGATGATATTCCTCAGCCTCATCAAAAGCGATTAAGGGCTGATTTTCAACCACGATAGGGCGCTCCCATTTGCTTTGTTCACGTGCTAGCACGGCCGTAATGATGTCTTTATCGCTCGGCTCGCTGTAGTAAATACCGGTGCGGTATTGGGTGCCGCGGTCATTACCCTGACGATTTAAGCTGGTCGGATCGATGATGCGTAGGTAGTGACGTAAAATCGTTTCTAAGTCGATACGCTCAGGATCGTAGACCACCTTCACCGTTTCAGCGTGACCGGTGTTCATATAGATGACTTGCTCATAGGTCGGCTGGCGGGTTTTGCCGTTAGCATAGCCAGAGACGGCATTGACAACCCCAGGGATACGTTCAAAATACGCTTCCACGCCCCAAAAGCAGCCGCCTGCTAGATAGATTTCCTTTGTTTTCATAAGATTTGCCTTGTCCTTTTGTTGCTGTGCCGTGTCCTTACTTGGTCGATAAAAATCGGGGGGCTTGCGCTTAATTTCGTAGTCTTTATCCGCCACGAGCGCAAGTGCTTGCTCCTTGGTGATATGGCCTTTTATCACACGTTGTAAACGACCCTCAGCATCAATTAAGCCCCAGCTAGGATAAGCCGAGATACCGATGGCACGGGTCAGTTCACCACCATCATTCACAATTACCGGTAAATTGTCAAAATTAACCCCGCGGTACCATTGTCTAAATTCCTTGGGGCTTTGCTCATTTAAATAGCCGGGGGAGGCGAGGCTGATGATATTGACCCCAGCAAAATCGGGATCCAGCCGCCAGTCACGGGTTTCTTCAAGCGTAGCTAAGCATAGCGGGCACCAACTGGCCCAAAACTTCACCAAGCTTGGCTGACCTTTTTTAAGATAATCCGTCGCTGGTTTATCCTGGAAGTCTTTGAGCTTAGCAATGCGTTGACCTACATGCGGCTGGCTGCTTACGCCGACGCTATGCGCTGAAAAACTAAAGAAGCTGAGACTTAGAAATAACAAGGTGCTCAGAATACGAAAAAGTGTGTGCATGATAGTTCTCCACGTCCGCGTGCTGTCGAATCACCATCGGTCCCTTAGTAGAACTTGGGCGCGGCTGGATCTGGGCGGGTTTTAAAACGTCTATGTACCCAGTAGTATTGACTCGGATCACGCAGGATGAGCTTTTCAATTAATTGATTAATAAAAAGGGTTGCTTCTTCGACTGATTGTTCCCCGGGAAAGTTCAGCAAAGGCGCTAATACTTCAACTTCATAATGACCGTTTTCCGGATCCCAATGGCTATAAATAGGGATAATGGTGGCTCCCCATTTCTCTGCCAGTACAGCGGTGGTGGGTAGGGTGGCGACAGGGATATCGAAAAAGGGCACAAAAATACTGCCTTTACGGCCAAAGTCCATGTCCGGTAAGTAGTACACGGGAAAGCCTTGCTTTAGGTAGCGTAACATGCCCCGCACACCCTCTTTGCGCTCAATCATATGCACCTTATTAAAGCGGGCACGACCATCACGGATAATGGCATCAATATGTGGGTTGCGCTGTGCTGAATAAATGGTTGCGCTCTCCGGCACAATCATGGTCATGCGAGAAGCGGCCACATCTAATCCGATAAAATGCGGTGCTAAAAGAATAATCGACTCCTGATTATCCATGGCTTGTTGCAAGTAGTGAAAATTCTTCAGCTGAACTTGTGCTTTGATTTCTTCCTCTGGCCCATACCAAATAAACCCCCGGTCCACAATGCTTTGGCAAAGCGCACGAATATGTTGTTTTTGCCATTGGGCGCGCTCTGCTTCACTGGCCTTAGGAAAGCTTAATTCTAAATTTTTCTTAACAATCCTAATGCGTCGTCGCATCACCAAAGGTGCAATTAGACTTAAAAAAGCCCCCACACGTAAGCGATTTTTTAGGGAGAGTTGCCCTAAAAAATGAAATAACTGATTAAGTGCTTTATATTTAAAGGAATGCTTCATGAACACTGGAAATGCAGCGAATAATCATCGTGCTAGGTTAAAAATAGCAGTATACAACAAGACGATTGATTAGATGCCAGCTGATTAAAGTGCGTTGGATGTGCAAGCCTAAGTGAATAGCTAAGCCATGGCAGTTGGGGCGCTACCACCATGCCTCAGCACCAATCAAGCGATAAGAAAAGCGCAATCCGTTCACTCTCAGCGCTATGGCTTTGTCAATTGGTATACAATACCAAATTAATTTTCTACTGTTTTTTTAAAAAATATAAGGACGCTACTTAAAATGGCGCATAACGATTTTTTATTTACTTCAGAATCTGTTTCTGAAGGTCATCCGGATAAAGTTGCCGACCAAATTTCTGATGCCGTGCTGGATGCTATCTTAGCGCAGGACCCTAATGCACGTGTCGCCGCTGAGACGCTTTGTAGCACTGGTTTAGTGGTCTTGGCCGGGGAAATTACCACCACGGCGAATGTGGATTATCAAGCAGTGGCGCGTGAGACACTAAAGCGCATCGGCTACGATAACCCCGAATATGGTATAGATTATAAAACATGTGCAGTGCTGGTGGCCTATGACCGCCAGTCACCTGATATTGCCCAAGGCGTTGACCGCAGCGAGGAGAACATCCTCGATCAGGGGGCGGGTGACCAGGGCTTGATGTTCGGTTTTGCGTGTGATGAGACTGAGGATTTACTGCCGGCACCGATTTGGTATGCTCATCGCATTATGCAGCGCCAGAGTGAGCTACGCAAGGATGGTCGTCTCCCATGGTTACGCCCTGACGCTAAGGCACAGCTAACCTTCCGCTATATCGATGGTAAGCCAGCCGAAGTAGATACGGTATTAGTTTCTACTCAACATCACCCGGATATCACGCAAGAAGCGCTTAAAGAGCAGGTTAAAAGCGAGATTATTTTACCGAGTATTCCGGCTGAACTAATTACACCGGATACGAAGTTTATTGTTAACCCTACCGGTAAGTTTGTGATTGGCGGTCCTCAGGGGGATGCGGGCCTAACTGGTCGTAAAATCATCGTGGATACCTACGGCGGTGCTTGCCCACATGGGGGTGGCGCTTTCTCTGGTAAGGATCCCTCTAAGGTCGACCGTTCTGCTGCTTATGCAGCGCGCTATGTCGCTAAAAATCTGGTGGCTGCCGGCTTGGCGCGCCAGTGCGAGGTACAAGTCAGCTATGCTATCGGTATTGCTGAGCCGATTAATATCACCGTCTATACTAAGGGTACCGGTGTGATGCCGGATGATGAGATTGCAAAGCTAGTGCGTAAGCACTTCGATCTCAGACCGCGCGGTATTGTCGAGATGCTTGATTTGCTACGTCCGATTTATAGCAAAACAGCTGCTTACGGTCACTTCGGTCGTAATGAGCCTGAGTTTACTTGGGAGGCCTTAGACCGTGTGCCTGCCTTAAAAGCAGAGCTCTAATATAATCTGCTATAATTATCAATTACTTAGGCTGACGAGGGGCGTTGCGACAGATTGATTATCTGCCAGGCTCGTCAGCACTAAACCATCTTATTATCCTAACGGCGCTCACCATATCTCTAGATTCAGAGTTGGTGGGCGTTTTTGTGTCTACTGACTCTCAATTTTATTTTTTAAAAAATTCTTAGGAGTATCAAATGGCCGATCAACTGAGTGCCAATATCAAGGCCCAGGACTATGTGATTAAGGATATTAGCTTAGCCGACTGGGGGCGTCGTGAGTTATCCATTGCTGAAACAGAAATGCCAGGTTTAATGGCAACGCGTGAAGAATATGCAGCCAGTCAGCCACTAAAGGGTGCGCGTATTGCGGGTAGCTTACACATGACCATTCAGACCGGCGTGTTAATTGAGACTTTGGTTGCCTTAGGTGCCGAGGTGCGTTGGGCTTCGTGCAATATTTTTTCAACCCAAGACCATGCGGCTGCCGCGATTGCTGCTCAAAATATCCCGGTTTTTGCCATTAAGGGTGAGACCTTGGACGAGTATTGGGCTTATTGCCATGAAATCTTTAATTGGCCGGGCGGTGCCGATCAGCAGGCAAATATGATTCTAGACGACGGTGGCGATGCGACGCTGTTATTGCATTTAGGTGCTAAGGCCGAAAAGGACCCGTCGGTGTTGGATAATCCAAGCAGTGAAGAGGAAAAAGCCTTATTTGCTTCGATTAAAAAGAAATTAGCCGAGGACGCTTCTTGGTACTCAGTCCGCCTTGCTCAAATTAAGGGTGTGACCGAGGAGACGACTACCGGTGTTAATCGTCTTTATCAAATGTCTAAAAAGGGTGAGTTAGCCTTCCCAGCCATTAATGTGAATGACTCCGTAACCAAGTCTAAGTTCGATAATCTTTACGGCTGCCGTGAGTCCTTGGTCGACGGCATTAAGCGCGCAACCGATGTCATGATTGCCGGTAAAATCGCCGTGGTAGTTGGCTTTGGTGACGTCGGTAAGGGCTGCGCCCAAGCACTGCAGGCGCTAAGAGCCCAAGTATGGGTAACGGAAATTGACCCAATCTGCGCCCTGCAAGCCTCAATGGAGGGTTACAAAGTCGTGACCATGGAAGAAGCTGCCGCTAAAGCAGATATTTTTGTGACCGCTACCGGTAATTACCATGTGATTACGCGTGAGCATATGGAACAAATGAAAAACGAAGCGATTGTATGTAATATTGGCCACTTTGATAATGAAATCGATGTCGCTAGCTTAGAGTCGCTGGAGTGGGAAGAGATTAAACCGCAGGTGGATCATGTGATTTTCCCTGATGGTAAACGGATTATTCTACTCGCGCAGGGTCGCTTAGTAAATTTAGGGTGTGCTACCGGTCACCCATCCTTTGTGATGTCTGCTTCCTTTACCAACCAGACCATTGCGCAAATTGAGCTCTTTTGTCATGGTGATAAGTATGAAAATGGTCAAGTCTACGTGTTACCTAAGCATTTAGACGAAAAAGTGGCGCGCCTTCACTTACAAAAACTCGGTGTTCAACTCACCACACTGAGCCAAGAGCAAGCCGACTATATCGGCGTGTCGGTGGACGGACCGTATAAGCCTAACCACTATCGTTACTAATGGTATAGGAAATTTTTTTCCTAAGCGTTCATACTATCAATGATTTAAGGTGATCCTGATTGCAATGCAGTCGGGATCACTGTTTTAGATTTTTTTACTCAATCTGAGGATAGGAGCATACCATGGATTTTATTATTGTTTGGCTGTTAAATGCCTTTGCCTTGATGGCGGTAGCCTTTGTGCTCAAGGGCGTGCACGTTGAAAACTACTTCTCGGCCTTTATTGCTGCAGCCGTGTTGGCTTTGCTTAATACTTTGGTCAAACCGATTTTGGTGATTTTAACCATTCCCATCACCATCGTGACCTTGGGGCTGTTTTTATTGGTCATCAACGGTTTTTTATTTTGGTTAGGTAGTAAGTTTTTAAAAGGCTTTGAAGTACGAGGTGGAGTTGCCTTTTTCTTGGCGCCAATCCTATACTCCCTCTTTACTTCCATCCTCAGCTATATTTTTATGAGATAACAGCATGAATCGAATTGAGACTGAGGGCTCTCGTTTTTTTAGTTTGGAGTATTTCCCGCCGCGAGAGCAGCACGCTCGTGAGCGACTGGTAGAAACCACCAAGCAGCTACTTGAAATTGATCCAGCGTATATCAGCGTGACCTATGGTGCGGGTGGTTCCACCCGTGAAGGCACTGAGGATACTGTGCAGATGGTGTCGAACTTAGGCCGTGAGGCGGTACCACATTTAGCCTGTGTGGGCAGTCAGCCGGAGGCAATTAGGGAGATTCTCGATAGTTATCAGGCCAAAGGCATTCGTCGTATTGTGGCGTTGCGGGGGGATATGCCTTCCGGTATGGGTTTGGCCGATTCACCCTTGCGTAATGCCGTGGATCTGGTGCGTTTGATTAGGGAGCACAGTGGCGATTGGTTTAGTATCAAAGTGGCCGCCTATCCAGAGATGCATCCCCAGGCGGAAAGCTTTGATGAGGACCTCGATCATTTTGTGGCCAAGGTCAATGCTGGCGCCAATATGGCGATTACACAGTATTTTTATAATGCCGATGCCTATTGGGATTTTGTGGATAGAGCGCAGGCTAAGGGCGTAACCATCCCGATTGTGGCAGGAATTATGCCAATTACCAACTATAGCAAATTGGCGCGTTTCTCAAAAATGTGCGGTGCTGAAATCCCACGCTGGATTGCTAAGCGCCTAGAGAGCTATGGGGATGATGTGCAATCAATTCGTGACTTTGGTCATGAAGTGGTGAGCAGGCTATGTGATGATCTACGTCGTGGTGGTGCGCCGGGCATACACTTCTATACGCTCAATCAAGCAGAGCCAGTATTGAAAATTTGCCGTGCCTTGCAAGCCCAGTAGTAAAAATTAAGCCCTTAGGTCGCTTGTCCTAAGGGCTTAATTGATTGATTAAAAACCGAGGGGTGCTTTATTAAGCTCGGAGAGCTTATCATTAATGGCAAAGATTCGACCGCGGATATCCTTGATGCCGACCGCTGCTAGACGGGCTGAATGCATTTCCAAATACTTCTGGGCATTGTGTCGGCTATCGAATAAATAAATCCCGCCCGCTGACTTATCGGCTTGGTTCTCAGTCCAGATTTTCCAGATTAAGCCCGGTTCATTATTAATTGACTTTGCTAAATCCTGCATCGCCGTATACATGGCCTTATCCCACGGTCCATCAAATGGAAAATCTACTTGCAAAATATAATTCATAACATCTCTCCGCTAGTTATCTAGTGTCAGACCTTAGTCTAAAGCCTATAGCACCATCGCCGCAATCCAGCCAAATACTAAGAGCGGGATATTAAAGTGAATAAAGGTCGGGATCACTGAATCGTAGATATGGTTATGCTGACCGTCCACATTTAAACCCATGGTAGGCCCGAGGGTTGAGTCTGAAGCGGGTGAACCCGCATCACCGAGGGCGCCGGCGGTACCAATTAAGGCGACGGTAGCAGCGGTTGAAAAGCCCATGGTCATGCAGATCGGCACATAAATTGCCGCAATAATGGGTAGGGTGGAAAAGGAGCTGCCAATACCCATGGTCACCAATAAACCAACCAATAACATCGCTAGTGCAGCCATGCCTTTATTACCGGCAAAGAGCTCAGCCGAGGCACTAACCAAACTATTGATTTCGCCGGTGGTCTTCATCACTTCGGCAAAGCCCTGAGCAGAAATCATAATAAAACCAATCATTGCCATCATGCGTAGGCCGTCATTAAACACGGCATCAGCATCACGCCAGCTGATAACACCGAAGGCAATAAAGATGGTGAAGCCAATCATCGCACCCAATAGTAAGGAACCTGTGCTGAGTTGAATTGCAAAGGAACCAATAATGGCGATTAAGGCAATCAGATTGTTGTAGCGCTGGCTTTTATTGTTGCCACTTTCCTGCTTGTCATTACTGGTGTTAGTCAGAGGGTTATTTTCATAATGGCGTGGTTTACGGTAGCTAATAAAGAGCGCAACCAATAGACCAAAAGCCATTCCAAGGGCAGGGATTGACATCACGCTCATGACATTTAGACCAGAGGTGTCCATGCCGGCTTTATTGATATTACCTAAAAGAATTTGCTTTAAGAAAATCTCACCGAAACCGTAAGGCAGGTACATATAGGTCGTCACTAAGCCAAAGGTGAGTACGCAAGCAATCGCGCGACGGTCGATATTTAAGCGATTAAATACCATAATTAACGGTGGAATAATCAAAGGAATAAAGGCAATGTGAATCGGTACTAAGTTTTGGCTCATCACACCCATAATCGCCAGAATGGCAATTAGCAACCACTTAACCCGAGCACCGGCACTTTGCGTTTTATCTAAGCTCTCAATAACACGATTGGCAATGGCACGTGGTAAACCAGAGTAGGCAATCGCCATCGCAAACGCCCCAAGCATCACATAAGAGAGGGCGATTTGAGCGCCGTTAGCTAGGCCGGTTTGAAAAGCTTCCAAGGTCGCTTTAAGACCTAGACCCGCTAGCAGTCCGCCTGATAAGGCACCGACTAATAAACTTAAAACAACGTGTACTCGAGCTAAGGATAGAATCAGCATAACAAGTACCGCGAGGACGACAGCATTCATGACATACTCCGTGAGTGTGTAATTCAAATTGTAAAGCTTGAATCATAACGTAAGCAAAGAAAGCTGTGTTTTAAACTGGCGCCTGTGGAGAAATTTTTGTCAAAGGCGCTGCCTGAGGGACGGCAGTTGTGCGCACATTGGCAGCGAGGTGATGCATTGCATCATTTGAATGGTGGTGAGGGGTGATATGAAGCACCCCTAGGGTGCTAGCAGTGAGAGGCTGAAAATACGGATGGCTGCAGCGCAAAACTTGCGACTCGCCATGCTAGTAGCGTTGAAGATCAGACCCGATTCCAGGGGGCTAACATCAACAGTCTGGCTAAACCGCAGAACCCGGTTAGACCAGCGACTAATAAACCCGCACCGGCAAAGGCGCTTAAAATGTACCAAGCTGGATTAATCCATGTACCTAAAACAACCCCTAAAATTACCATCAAACCCACAGCGATTTGAACTTGGCGCTGTAGCTCTAACGGTGCATTAGCGACGACTTCCACAGGAAGACCTTGCTTTTGCCAGCTGTCAATACCACCCTCAAGAATGTAAAATGCCTTTGCTTGTTGTGCGGCGGCAGCTAGTTTATTTGCATTTGTGCGGGTACGCATACCGGATTGACATAAGAAAATCACAACGCGGTCAGCCGGTAGTTGGACGGTTGATAACTCGTCTACCGTGTGATTAATGGAGTCAGGAATATGGCGATTGCGATACTCAGCCGCTGAGCGAATATCAACTAAGATAGCGCCTTCTTTAACCAGTTGAGCAGCCTGTTCGGCAGTAATGAGTGCTAAAGTCATAGGTCAAATAAAAATAAATAAGGTTAATGGTGTCCTAGTGCGGACTAGGGACAAAAAATCTCCTTGAGCGAAGTCACGATCTTAAACACACGCTCATCGATAATACGATAGTTAAGCGTTTGCGCCTGGCGACGGTAATCAATCAAACCCTCTTTGCGCATAATCGCAATATGTTGGGATAAGGCGGATTGGCTAAGACTCGAATACTGATGAATCTGACCAACACTCATCTCAGCATTTTCAGCGAGTAGACAGAGAATTAACAGTCGATGCGGATTACCTAGGGTTTTGATAAAATCCGCAGCGTCTTTGGATAAAGTTTCTAAATCTTTGGCTTCAATGTTCATATTATCTTTTGCTATTTTAGTATATTGTGAAATAAAAAACAAGGTTAAAGGGAAAACTCCTAACAGCAACTCTAAATTATACTGTTTCTCAGGCTAATTCAGCGTCTTAACTGTCAATAGGATGCTTCAGTTTGTAAGCTTTTATAACCGCTTTAATACGCCAATCTGCGACTAAAGTATTAGGCTGGTTATAGTCACTACAGATTCTATCATTAGCAGCTGAAAAATTACAGAGCAGATAAAGCACTAAGCATGATTTTTCGTATGTTTAGTGCTTTTTTGAGATTGATGCTGATTTGTATGGGGGGAGGTTGGCTTAAATGAGTTTTTGTCTGAGCTTCATCGTTACCCACTCGCTCACGATCACTGTCGCAAAGATGACGATAAGAATCATCGTCACTTTAGGCCAAGCCAGTGTATTGAGGGCCGCATTTAGCTTTAAACCCATACCACCCGCACCGACTAGACCGAGTACGGTGGATTCACGGATATTAATATCCCAACGGAAAACGCAAATACCAGCTAGGGTAGGTGCGATTTGTGGAAACACACCCCATGTAATCACCTGAGATGGTTTGGCACCCGTGGCGACAATTGCTTCCACTGGTTCTTGACGAATTTCCTCAATCGCCTCATACAGCAATTTTCCAATAAAGCCGATCGAACGTAGTGCAATCGCAATGATGCCGGCTAGTACCCCGGGGCCTAAAATTGACACCAATAATAAAGCCCAAATTAATGAGTTAATCGAGCGTGAAGAGACGATAATCAGTAGCGCAAGGGGTCTTAATAGCGCTGCACTCGGTGTGGTGTTACGTGCTGCTAAAAAGGCCACAGGCACTGCCAAGATTGCGCCTAATAAGGTACCTAGGGTAGCGATATTTAAGGTCTCCCAGAGAGGCCACCAAAGCTCTTTCATGGACTGCCAGTTGGGCGGGAACATGCGACCACCAATATCCTGCATTTGGCGTGGCGCATCCATTACAAAGGCCCAAATCGTGTCTTTGGTCATTACTTGGAAGGTCCATAGCACAAAGGCAATGGTCACCAACCAAAGCATAAAAACAGTGGCATTTTGTACGGGAGTGCGCTTATGCCATTGGCGCATTGTTTGAGTATTAACACTTAAACTACTACTCATAACATTTTCCTACGAACAATACTGGAGCAGTATTCAGCAATCATGACGACCGCAATAATTAAGAGCAAAATCGCCGCAGCAGAGCTGTACTCATAGCGATCCATGGAGGTGCCCAAGGTACCACCAATACCGCCTGCACCGACAATACCAATGACCGCCGATTCGCGGAAATTAATATCGAGACGATACAGTGAGAGACCGACTAAGCGCGGCAGACATTGAGTCAATACGGCAAAGTCTAAGGTTTGTATGAAACTAGCACCCGTGGCTTCCATCGCTTCCAATTGAGAAGTTTGGATTTCTTCAATATCCTCTGCCAAGAGCTTGGCTAAAAAGCCGATAGTGGCAAAGCTTAGGGTTAGGAAACCCGCAAAAGCCCCAAAGCCAAATAAAGCCACCATAAAAATGGCCACGATAATTTCATTTAAGGTTCTGGAAATAGCGATAATGCCGCGGCATAATAGATAAATCCAGGTGGGGCTCAAGTTTTTTGCGGCACCGATGGCAATGGGAATAGAGATAATGATGCCGGCCGCGGTTGAGGTCAGCGCCATTGTTAAGCTTTCTACCATGCCTTGCCAAATATCGGCACTGCGGGTAGTGAAGTCGGGGCTTAAAAAGCCTTTAATAAAAATCCACGCACGTTCCCAACCTTGGCTTAAGCGGACCCAGTTAATCTCAAGGGAGCCGATACTTAAGGCCAAATAAATAACAGCCCCAAGCAGTAAGCCATAGCGAGTTAATGGATTACGAATAAAAGGTGGCTTTTTCCATTGGCTAGGATAGGCGGGCGGCATCAAGGAATTAGACGGATTATTCATCAATGTCAATCCTTTAAGCCGCAGAGACGGCAGCATCTTTTAGCGCCGTTGAGCTATCTTCGGTTTCAGAGTCAACGGTGCTTTGAGCAGCGATTTTCTTACAAATAGCGGTCCAGTCCTCATCGCCATAAATGGTACTGAGTACGGTGTCATTGAGCGCTTTAGCAGGCCCATCAAATACCACTGAACCAGCACGTAAACCGACGATGCGTGGCAAGAACTCGCTTGCTAGCACCACATCATGAATATTAATAATGGCAGCAAGGCCACGTTCACGACATAGTTCGATAATGAGACGCATGATTTGCCGCGAGGTCTTAGGGTCTAAGCTAGCAGTCGGTTCATCAATCAGTAATAGATCGGGGCGCTGAATTAAGGCACGGGCAATACCGACACGTTGACGCTGACCGCCGGACAGCTCATCAGCACGGTTGTTTTCTTTACCTTTTAGACCAACGCGGTCTAATAATTCATAGGCTTCGCTAATATCTTCTGGGTTAAAGCGACGAAACCAGCTATTCCAAAAGCCCATCTGTCCCAAGCGACCGGATAGGACATTTTCCATCACCGTTAGACGCTCAATCAAGGCATATTCTTGGAAGATCATGCCAATACGGCGACGTTCATGTCGCAGTTGCTTTTTGGATAATTTGAGACCTTTGCAATAACCCCTCAAATTTCCTAA
>NZ_KV793594.1:18082-18326 GCF_001808505.1 Oligella sp. HMSC09E12 | reverse complement strand
GCTTTGCGTAGTTGCATTGGCAAGGTTTAGAATATGATTTTCCTTATATCTTACCTTTGGTCTATGAAAAAAGAAACTGAAATCAGGCACGGTAGACATTGCATTTTTAATCTGCACGTTCACTTAGTCTTTGTACAAAATACCGCCCTGATGTTTTTACGAAAGCATCTGCAATGATTTTGAAGCAAAATTAGTCGAGTTTGACGGCGAAGACGATCACGTTCATTTACTCATTGAATATCCG
>NZ_KV793594.1:0-18062 GCF_001808505.1 Oligella sp. HMSC09E12 | reverse complement strand
TTAGAAAGAAAAATCACCCAAGTATCCGAAAAAACTTTGGGGCAATCAGCTTTGGTCGCCATCTTATTTTGCCGGTAGTTGCGGTGGTGCACCCATTTCAATTATTCGCCAATACATCGAGCAACAACGAACACCCGATTAGTTAGCTTTGAAACGGCTACGCCGTTTTGCCTTATATCTCCGCCCTGAAGAACGGAGTTTTACGGCACAGGGTTGATAAAATCCAATCCGCCACGCTAAATGGGTTAAAAGTAAAAATTAAATGATCGGACAATTAGTGTGACATAGGGGGTATACATTAAGACTCTCAATTAAGTTACATAAAATACCTTACACCCTCTCACTGCCCTCAAAAATATCGTCCCCCCTCCTTCTTGACTTTAGTCAATTAAGTTTTTTATCCATTCAATCTTTACTTCTATGGATTTAAAACCCTCATCCGTTCGACTATTACAGCTATTAAAGAGTCAGTTTTATAATTATCTACATTATGCATAGTATGCTCTTGTGCTTTAACAATAGAATTGACTTCTTCAATAGCTACATAATCTCCAAAACAATTAAATATCTCTAGACCTCCAGTTCGTGCAGCTTCTTCGCCAAGCTTTGTAGTTAATATCGCACAATCTTTACAAATTATTTTCGTAGCTCCTTTCTCTACGATGTCCTTCCCAAGATAAGTTCGTTTAGCTGTCTCAAAAAACCATTTTCCTTTATTGTTTTTTCTAACCGTTTGTAATTTTTTTCTATGGCACCCTGGACACACCCAGTCCTCGGACACCTTACTCCAACTATCTAAGTTTGTAACGTTAGTAATATATGCAATGTCAGCTTCATTAGGCCTTTCAAGCGGAGGGAGATTAGCTTTATAACGCCAAGAACTGTAATTTACATCTATAGTACTAGCTAATTTTTTAGTTAATAGTGAAAAATCAGAAGATACTTTATTTTTTTTTGCAATATTCTCTGCCTGGGCTGTAACTGCTCTGGCAAGTTGTGTATGAGGTATCTTTTGAAACCAATCATGAGTATTTAATGCTATATCAGCAATTCGTCTAATTATTTTTAACCTTAATTCAAAAGTTTCTTTATGACTTTCCCAAATCTCTTGGGCCACATCATGCTTGATCACGTGTTTCACGTTTGGTTTTGCCTCAACAAACCGTCGAATTTCCAACGGCGAATAAGAGAAGTGTTTATGAGTATTGGCGATTCGCTTAGCATCTCGATCTGCCTCATTACAGTCCACACAAATTATTGCTTTATCATAAGCTGCGACCACCTGCGCCAATCTATCGATATAATCAAATGCGGACTTATCTGCATTCGGAACTTCAGCCATTTTATATTGTTCTTCAAACTCTATTTTGACTAGATCTCCCATATGGTCATGGTGCTCAACCAACCAACACATCAGCTCTCTCTTTGAGTTTAAGCGAACAATATCACCCTTATGCCTACCACATGATGGACAATGCCAATCCATACTTGTCATAGCCCACCAAGAAGTCATATCAACCCCTTGGGCCCCCAACTTTTGCATCAACTCTTTCGTGAGAGGTGACATCACCCCATCAAGTGCAATTTCACCCTGGGCTACCAAATCGATTAATTTTAATTTTTCTTGTTCTATATCCTTTAAAAACTCATCTGATGTTCCATCAAAACCCGTCATAATCTCACCTTAAAATTGAAAACTCCTGACTCACTGATTATAAGTAAGTTGTGAAGGATGAATATTAACAATTGACGATTTAAGATAAATTTAAACTATTAATTTATTATGTTTAAGGATTATCCAAGATAGCGGTATTTTGGCCGCTTATGTTAACTCAGAGATGGTAGTGACCCTACAGGTATTAAAAAATGAAGTCAATCTATCAAAGCGATTCGCCGACAAACAGGTTTTTCACGCAATGCGGCTCGAAAGCATTAAACTTACGAATAATCCCCTCTACTTAAGCGTGAGAAAAGATGGTGGTAATTCACGAGGCATATTATTCGCCCTAGCAATAGTCGTCATCACTGGACTAATATCGATCCCGATAGAGCGACCACCAAATTCCTTAGCAATTACTGATGTCAAACCTGTGCCGGACCAGGCATCGACCACCAAATTCCCTCTCTCTACCTCATAAGTAGATAGCACCTCACGAACAAATCCATAGGAGTAGCCCGCACAATAGCGGTACAATGACTCCTCCGGAGGTCGTCTTAGTTTAGGCGATATTGAGATCATCATGTAAAACGCTTTATAAAAACCAGTCTATATCTTAATGTGCTTAATGCTTATACAGAAGCGTAGTATAACCTTGCTTAAAGTGTCAGTTCAGGGACTACTCAAAAATATCCTGCCCACACCAACCATCACTTACTCAATATCTCGGCACCCAACTTAACAAACTCCACCGCCACCGCTTGCTGCTCTGCGATTAAATTAAACACAGCGTCTTCCGATAAGACCCCACAAGGCAGATCCTTTGGTAGCTCACCCCTATCATAGGCCTCGTTATCGGCATGCCATTGCGCACTCCCGTAATAGCTCACCAAAGCATCATAATCAGCCTGAACCTCAGCCCACTGCGCATGGGTTGTACGCAGTGTTTCCATCAGCTCATTCATCTGATTAAGAATGTGTTCCATTTGCTTGATATGTTTAAACTGTTGCTCCATGATGCTTCTCCTATGAAATCACGTTGGACTTAGCGGCGAATCGCTTTAAACCCCGAGTTAAAGCGCTTAACAACTTTCATTCCCAGCTTCCTTGCTTGACAAATACTCACGCAAGCCCTTATCACGTAATTCACAACTAGGGCAATGACCACAGCCGCCCTGCACCCCTAAATAGCAAGTATGCGTTTTTTGACGTACAAAATCCAAATAGCCCAATTCATCAGCTAAGGCCCAAGTCTGCGCCTTAGTTAAATGCATTAAGGGGGTGTGGATTTGAAAATCATAATCCATGGCTAAATTCAAGCTCACATTCATGGACTTTACAAAAATGTCGCGACAATCCGGGTAGCCACTGAAATCCGTTTCACTCACCCCCAAAATCACATGCTTAATGCCTTGGGACTTTGCATAGATAGCAGCGTACATTAAGAATAAGGCGTTGCGCCCATCCACCATGGTGTTTGGTGGGCCATCGGGGGAGTTTTTTATACACGCTTCCGCATCCATTAGGGCATTATGCGTTACTTGCGCCATCAGCGACAAATCCAAGATATGTTGCTTCACTCCCAATGCCTCGGCAATCGCTCGCGCACAATCCAACTCAATGGCGTGTCGTTGACCATATATAAAACTGATCGCTTGCACCTGATTCGGCCCGTAATGGGCCAATGCCTGTAACAGGCAAGTCGTTGAGTCTTGGCCACCCGAAAAGATGACCAAGGCTTGTTCTGAACATAACATAATAAGTTTCCGTAGTTTTTATTTCGCCCTTCAAGAGAACGGCGCGGGAGGATTTCGAACCGCGCTTGGCTGCCATTATACTATGTTAGCAATGCCTCACCCTGCTCTTCACCCTCTTCCGCCTCCGGCGCTGGTATGGGATCACCCGGGTGATATTCAAACACTGCAATAGACTCAACATGCCCTGTGTGTGGGAACATATTTATCACTCCCGCACTGATTAAGCGATAGCCACCGACTCTAACCAAAATCGCTGCATCACGTGCTAAGGTGGCGGGATTACAGGAAACATACACAATGCGTTTAGGTCGCTCCTGCGCTTTCAAGGCGGCTAGCGCACGCACTACGGCTAAGGCACCATCGCGTGGCGGGTCAATCAACATACGATCAAAGTAACCCAATGCTCGCAGCCATTCCACATCCACCTCAAAAAGATTTAAGGTAGAAAAACTCATTTTATCCGCCAAACCATGCTGAGCGGCAGCAGCCAGTGCTCGTTCGGTTAAGGCCTCACTACCCTCAATGCCCACCACCTCCTTGGCCTGGGTGGCAAGCGGTAAGCTGAAATTGCCTAAACCACAGAATAAATCCGCCACTCTATCACCGGCTTCCACCGCCAATAAATTCAATGCTTTGGCAATCATGGAGCGATTAATAAAGTGATTCACCTGAGTAAAATCGGTCGGTCGATAAGCCATTCTCAAGCCGAACTGATCAAGACGATATGCGAGCTTTTGCTCATCCTCAGCGAGCAGCGGATGTACCGTATCCGGTCCCTTGGGTTGAAGCCACCAACTCACGTCGTGCTCTGCCGCAAAGGCATGCAACTTGGCAATATCCGCCGCTTCAAAGGGCTCCAGATGGCGTAGTACCAAAACTAACACCTCATCACCCACAGCCACTTCCATCTGCGGAATCCGCTCTTTAATACTTAAGGACGCAATCAATTGACGGAGCACCGGCAGCATATCAGACAGCCGTTGAGGCAGTACCAAGCACTCCGTCATATCGGCTACATAGCTACTCTTACGCTCTCTAAATCCAATCAATATCCCGCCTTTTTTTGCTACGTAACGCACGGACAGACGGGCGCGATAGCGATAATGCCAAAACGGCCCATAGAGCGCAGGTAATATCTGAGGAATATCCAACTTGGCTATATGCTTAAAACAATCCTCTAAGGCTCTTTGCTTAATTGCCACCTGGGCATGGGGTTCTACGTGCTGCATCAAACAGCCGCCACAAACACCGAAATTGGGGCATTTGGGCTCTACTCGTAAACTAGAGGTATGTAATACCTCTTCAGTCACCGCTATTTCATAGGAGGGTTTTCTTCTGACGACCTTGGCACGAACGGTTTCGCCAGGCAAAGCCCCCTCGACAAAAATCGTTTTACCCTCTCGTCGGGCAATGCCGCGAGCCTCAAGATCAAGGGATTCAATCGTAAAGAATTCTGACATATCTCACCTGCTAAAACTACGGGACTATTTTACCTGAGATTTGCCACTAAATTAATACAAAGGCGCTTCCGCCTGAGGCTCGCAGAGATGTCAGGCAGCATGGCCCTTGTTATGCCGAAACCATAGCAAATTAGGCTACTCCATACGCTAAGCAGGATAACGCCACTCGGCTAAATACTCCGGCCAGGGCGCACGCTCGCCTAGCGCAGTGAGTGAGTCATACACTAGACGTAACTCCCGCTCGTAAGCGGCCTGATCCAATTCACACGTCAACAGTAGATAGCGTAAGTACATCAGCCAAGTATTGACGACATCCGTCTCACAATACGCTCGAATCTCATCAATCCCGCCATTCTGATAGCATGGCCACACCTGACTACCGTCCATGCCTAGCTTACCCGGAAAGCCACAAAGCTTGGCCAGCTGGTCTAAGGGGGCATTAGCACGTGCGTTGTACGTGGCTAACACATCCATCAGATCGGTGTGACGATCGTGATAGCGATTGAGGTAGTTGTTGTATTGAAAACTGCGATCCTCCTCACCCCTATCCCAATAGCGCAAGGAAGGGATGCCGTGAATCATCGCCCGGTAATGCAGTACTGGCAGATCAAAACCGGAACCATTCCAAGAAATCAGCACCGGTACGTAGTGATCAATGACTTTATAGAAGCTACGAATAAGTGAAGCCTCATCATCACCTGGCTCACCTAAACACTTCACATGAAAACTGTCTTTATTTCTAAAAACGCAGCCTATGGCAATGATTTTTTGCAAATGCAAGGGCATAAAATCGGTGCCGCTTTGCTCTAAGCGCTCACGCTGAGCAATTTCAACCACCTCCGCATCCGACAAGGCAGGATCAAGCTGCATCAATTGGCGAATGCCATGTGCATCAGGGATTGTTTCTAAATCAAAGACAAGACGTGGGTACATGGCATTGACAACTAATCAAACTAAGTTATTTAGGTAGATAAGACAGCGGATTCACCGGGGTGCCGTTACGACGAATCTGGAAATGCAGACGCGGCGAAGTGGTATCACTATCACCTAACTCAGCGATTTTCTGCCCCCTTTTGACACGCTCGTTTGTTTGCACGGTAATGCGGCTATTATGTGCATATGCCGTAATAAAGCCGTTACTGTGAGTCACTAACACAAGATTACCCAGGCCGCGTAAGCCATTACCGACATAGGAGACGGTACCATCAGCGGCTGCGTTAACCGGCGTACCAATGGTGCCGGCAATATCAATACCACGGGTGGTATTAGAGAATTGGGTAATGACATTACCCCGCACTGGCCAAGCCCATGCAATCGTCGCCGCATCGCTGGCACGAGCCGGCTGAGTTGCGGCAGCCGATGGTGATGAGCTTCTTGCTGGTGCAGACGGCATGGCGCTTGATGATGCCACCGCACCACCGACACGTAAACGCTGTCCAACCTCCAGCTGGGACGGATCAGAAATGCCGTTTAAAGCGGATAGATTTGCCACGGTGGTGCCGTGACGTCTGGCGATCGAGTACAAGGTATCACCTCGTTGCACGACATAGGTACCACCACCTGCGCTAGCAGAAGCAGTCGAACCGCCTGCTGAGCTGATCGGGGCCTTAGTGCCCGAGCTACAAGCAGCTAATATCGCTGATAAACATAGGGCACCGATGATGTATATTTTTCTATTCATCCAATAACCTTTTTCACTAAGGAATTTCAAAAGCAATCAAAAAAATTCTAAAAATCGACTGACGATTAGATTGATTCATTGTAGCTTATCAAGGCTGACAAAGTGGTAACAAATACTCAATCTAGCCTAAGCCTCTACCCCTGGAAGTAGGGGCACAAAACGTGTTTCTTCGAGTTCATGCCGCTCCCACTGGTACAGCGAGACGCGTTCAAACATCAGTAAATACTGTCTTGCACCACCCACCGGAGCAACTAAACGCCCACCGATGGCGAGCTGTTCAAATAATGTCTGCGGCAAGTCCAAACCCGCCGCCGCAATCACGATAGCATCAAAGGGCGCAAACGGTGCTAAGCCCTGAAGTCCATCTCCATAGTGTAAATGAATATGGGCGGTTTTCGGCAGATGGGAAAGATTCTCACTCGCCAACTCATACAGCCCGCGAATTCGTTCAACCGCATACACTTGATTGTACAATTCAGCCAATACAGCCGTCTGATAACCACAACCGGCACCGATTTCCAACACCCGCCCACTCCTGCCAGCCGCTAGCGCCAAGGAGATCATGCGAGCGACGATATACGGCTGGGAGATGGTTTGCTTATAACCAATGGGTAAGGCGGCATCATCATACGCGCGACTGGCCAGCCCCTGATCAACAAAAATATGCCGTGGCACCCTAAACATCGCTTCCAGCACCCGCGCATCGCTAATCCCCTGTTGTTGCAAGCGCTCAACCATACGCTCTCGCATGCGGGTAGAGTTCAGGCCAATATTCATTGATGCTCGACAAGTAGACTGCGCCAAGGGTCGAGCACGTCGATTCGCATCAGCGAGTGTGCCCTGACCAGCAGATAGAATGCGTGTGTTGCTGTTGGCTGCAGAGACCACGGGCTTGGGAATCATGCCCATGCCCTCCATTTTGGCTGCCTCGCGCTTAATTTGCGCATCACGCAAATGGGGCCGGAATGTAAGTGGGTTACTTGCCATTAAAATTATTTACTACTAATCCACTGACGAGTTAATTCAAGCTCAGCGTGGTGGGTTAAATCAAGATTGAGTGGCGTCACTGCCACATAGCCATTTTGCACGGCGCCGAAGTCCGTATCATCCGCAAAATCACGAACATTACCCACTGCGCCGATCCAATACATGGTCTCACCATTTGGACTGCTCGTGGGTACTACAGCCTGTGATGGATGGCGACGACCTAAACGAGTAACCCGAATATTCTCAGGATCATGTGCGGCTAAAGCGGGAATATTAACACTTAATAGCATCGGCGCTTGACGAGGCTGCGCTAATTGCTTTTTAACAATATACTGACTAATCTGTGCCGCTGCATCCAAATGCGGCCACTCACGCTCAATGAGTGAAAAGGCAAGCGCTGGGTAACCAAATAAAAAGCCCTCGGTAGCCGCCGCTACGGTACCGGAGTACAGCGTATCCTCACCGAGATTAGCGCCGTTATTAATCCCTGCAACGACTAAATCAATCTCCCGTTCAATCAAGCCAGTTAATGCCACATGCACCGAGTCAGATGGCGTGCCATTGACATAATAAAAGCCATTTTTTGCTTGTCGCACCGCTAATGGACGGTTTAAGGTCAATGAATTAGAAGCGCCACTATGATTTGTCTCAGGGGCGACCACTGTCACATCAGCTATTTCGCTTAATGCCTCATACAGAGCCTCGATGCCCTTGGCATGATAGCCATCATCATTTGAAAGAAGAATATGTTTTCTCATACCACAACTGATTTATTTGGATGCTAAAGATTATAACAGCCTTAGCCTTTGTTTTAGGCCGCAAAAATACAATGTAAAATGCATTTTCATAACTGCCACGGTCGTTGCTTGGTTTTTTCAATATAATAGCTAGGCCGATTATTTATTTAGAGAGTTCAGAGCGCATGTCTTCCCTGCTATTTGCCCTTATTATCGCTGCGATTGCTTATCTGATTGGTTCCATCTCCTTTGCGATTATCAGTTCCAAGCTGCTTAAGCTGGAGGACCCACGCCGCTATGGCTCGGGGAATCCAGGTGCGACCAATGTCTTACGCAGTGGCAATAAAAAGGCCGCCGCCATGACCCTGCTGGGTGACCTGCTTAAGGGATGGTTAGTGGTCTTTCTTACAATGCAATTGGTCGCTAAGTGGCAGCTCTCGCCCTGGTTGATTACAGTGGCTGCCATTGCTGTTTTTTTAGGGCATGTCTACTCGATCTGGTTAAACTTTAAAGGCGGCAAGGGCGTGGCCACTGGCGTCGGGGTATTGTTAGCACTAAACCCCTTACTCGGTGTTATTTGCATTGTGACCTGGTTAATGGTGGCAATGATGTTTAAGTACTCGTCGCTAGCTGCCATACTGAGTGCCGCTATGGCGCCAATTTACTATCTCTTTTTGAGTACCAGCAATGGCAATTTTACTTGGCCGTGGATGAGCGCAATTCTTGTGATTGCTATTTGGCTCATCTATAAGCACCAAGGCAATATTCATAAACTGATCCATGGCAAAGAAAGCAAAATCGGCAGCAAGAAAAACGCCCCACCACCAAGCGCCACCACATCAACTGCACATAGTAAACGCAAAAAGCGTATCTAGTCTGGGTACCTTAGCAGTACTCAGGAAAAGGCCTAGCAAGTACTTAGAGCTCATCCAAGTCCCAGCGGGTACGTATGCGATGGCTATAATTACGTGCTGACAAATCCACTAGGCCTGCTTTGATACGCTCAGCGGCTGCATGCGCAATCATGGCGCCATTATCCGTACATAAAGCCAAGGGCGGAAAATACACCTTGGCACCCAAACGCTGTGTCTCCCTATCTAAAAAGTCACGAAGCTGACGATTCGCACCCACACCGCCAGCCACCACTAGGCGCTTTAGACCGCTTTGCTTCATGGCCTTAATCGCCTTATAACCCAAGACATCGATAATCGCTGCTTGGGTGGCGGCCGCCAAATCGGCTCTATCCTGCTCACTCACAGCGCCTTGCGCCTCCAGCTTTCTAAGGGTGGTTAAGACGGCCGTCTTTAAGCCGCTAAAGCTAAAGTCCAAATCCTGACTATGCTTTAAAGGACGTGGCAGTTGAAAACGATCTGCCTCGCCCCCTTCGGCTAAACTCGCCAAATGCGGACCCCCTGGATAGGGTAAGCCCAGCAACTTCGCTGATTTATCAAAGGCCTCGCCGGCGGCATCATCCAAGGTTTCACCTAATAGCTCATACTGTCCCACACCATCGACTCGCATCAATTGCGTGTGACCACCAGAAACTAATAAAGCCACAAAAGGAAACGCTGGCACCTCGGGCGCCAGCATCGGCGATAACAAATGCCCTTCCAAGTGATGAATCGGGATGGTAGGGAGATCATGACTCCACGCAAAGGCCTGTGCTACGCTGGCAGTGACTAATAAAGCACCAGACAAACCCGGACCAGCCGTAAAGGCAACCGCATCAATATCACTCACCGCTAAACCAGCATTTTTCAGTACATCGTAGCATAGGGGCAACACCCGTCGAATATGATCGCGCGAGGCCAATTCCGGCACCACACCACCATAGGCTTGATGCATGTCGATTTGACTATGCAAGGCATGAGCTAACAAGCCCTTTTCAGTATTGACAATGGCTACACCTGTCTCATCACAAGAACTTTCAAAACCGAGAATATTCATAAATTGCTGTATTAATTTCTTTAAAGATTTAAAATACTAAAGGTATTTTTTTTCAATTTTTACATCGTTTTTAAACGTACAAAGCACTATGTTTGAATCACTCTTTAAGCTTCGTGAGCATCATACCACCGCTCGCACTGAGGTCGTCGCAGGTCTTACCACCTTTTTGACCATGGCCTATATCATCTTTGTCAACCCGCAAATTCTTGGCACCACTGGTATGGATCAGGGTGCCATTTTTGTGAGTACCTGCCTCGCCGCCGCCATCGGCTGCTTTGTCATGGCCTTTTTTGCTAACTGGCCAATCGGCATGGCACCCGGTATGGGCTTAAATGCCTTTTTTGCCTTTACCGTGGTGGGCGCCTTAGGCTATACATGGCAGCAAGCACTGGGGGCGGTATTTGTCTCTGGGGTGATCTTTATTATTTTAACCGCAACCGGTATTCGTGCATGGTTAATTCGCGGTATTCCCAAATCTCTGCGCTCATCGATTGTCGCAGGTATCGGTTTATTCCTTGCCTTTATTGCGTTGCAAACCTCGGGCATTGTGGTACACAATCAAGCCACACTCGTAGGCCAAGGGGATCTCTCTTCACACCAGGTATTATTTACCATTTTGGGCTTTTTTGTGATTGTCGCTTTAGATACCCTACGCGTTAAGGGAGCGATTTTAATCGGTATTTTATTTGTCAGTCTGTTATCCATGCTCTTTGGTTATAGCCAAGCACCGGATAGCTTGATTTCTATGCCACCGTCTATTGCGCCCACCTTTTTGCAATTAGATATTTGGGGGGTGTTAAATTTTGGTTTTATTAATGTGATTCTGGTGTTTGTACTGGTGGAAGTTTTTGATGCTACCGGTACCTTAATCGGCGTTGCTAAACGCGCTGGTCTGATGCCCGAAGACCGTCCTAATCGCTTGGGTAAAGCGCTATTTGCGGATAGTACAGCGATTTTGGCGGGTTCTCTGATCGGTACCAGTAGTACCACCGCCTACGCCGAGAGTGCCTCCGGTGTACAAAGTGGTGGCCGCACGGGGATGACTGCGATGGTGGTAGGTATTTTATTCCTACTGTCCTTATTCTTTGCACCGATCGCTGGCATCGTCCCAGCCTATGCTACCGCACCCGCCCTACTCTATGTGGCTGGTCTGATGATGCGTGAATTAATTGAAATTGATTGGGGCGATCCAACCGAAGCCGTGCCGGCCTCGCTTACCGCATTAATTATGCCATTTACCTACTCCATTGCTGAAGGGATTGCGTTTGGCTTTATCAGTTATGTCGTACTTAAACTAATTACAGGTAAATTCAGAGATTTACATCTCGCTACAATTCTTGTAGCTGCCTTATTTATCGTGCGTTTCGCTATCGAATAAGCTTTTTTTAAAGGGACATAGTGGCAGATTCTGTAAGTACTCTTGGATTATTCCGATCGATCTCCATATACAATAGGGTTAATCCATGCAGTTGCTTTGATATAAAGTTTCTGCCCACTCACCTCATCAAAAGGACTGTTATGAGCTATCAAGAATTAACTAAAGACACTTTCCAAGATGCCCTTAATCAAGATGGCATTGTGGTGATTGATTTCTGGGCCCCTTGGTGTGGTCCCTGCCAGCAGTTTAGCCCTACCTTTGAGGCGGCTGCTGAAAAGCATACGGAGATGAAATTCTTTAAGGTCAATACGGACGAGGAGCAGGAAATTGCTCAGGCCTTAAAAATTCGCTCGATCCCCACCTTGATGATTTTCCGTGACCGCATCTTACTATTCTCTCAGCCTGGCGCATTGGCTCCCGCTCAGTTTGAGGAGGTACTGACTAAGGTCAAGGAAGTCGATATGGATCAAGTTCGGGCCGAGCTTGCCGCTCAAGGACAAGCACAAGACGACAAGCAAGCCTAGTCCGTGTTTTAGCCCCTTAGCCTTTAGATGCGGTCGCCTTGCTTCAGCATGGCGACCGTATTTTTTAATTGACCAAGCGCTTAGCTTAGCGAGCTAAGCACAGCAAATTCACGCAGACTAAATCATTTCCTCAGCTGTACGTATTTCCCAGTTGGCCTGCCCTCGAGTTAAGTTACGATGGCTTACTTCGAGCTCCTGCACCATCGACACGGGAATTAACCACTCCCATTTCACTCCTACCTCGTCAAATTCCTCTGCAACAAGCTGCACCCCCGCTTGGGCCAAATGCACTTTAACGCGCTCCATCTCCGAATAAGGGCAATCGCAGTACACGCGACTCATGGCGACAATTTTACGCTTCGGTGCCTCATGCAAACACTTGGCGGCAGTGCCCCCATAGGCTCGCACCAAACCGCCTGTGCCTAACTTAATACCGCCATAGTAGCGAATCACTAAGACCACGATATTCGTTAGTTCCCTCCCCTCAATCGCGGCTAGAATAGGTCGTCCGGCCGTACCGCCAGGCTCACCATCATCATTAAAGCGATAGTCATCACCGATACGAAAGGCCCAACAATTGTGCGTGGCATCCGCCTGACTGTGCGCTTCAATAAACTGCAAAGCCTCATCCACACTCGCTACCGGGGCAGCATGGACAATAAAAAGACTTTTCTTAATCGTTTCCTCGTAAGAAACTGCGGTTATCAGTTCAAACAAGCCTGGCTCCTTTGACTGAGGTTGCGGTTACTGCTCAAGACCACGAGAGGCCAGATAGGCATCATAATCACCAGAGTAATCAATTATCTCGCCATCCGGTAAAATTTCGATAATGCGATCGGCAATACCGGAAATAAACTGACGGTCATGCGAAACGACCACCACCGTGCCTTGATACTTCTCTAAAGCCATTTGTAGCGACTCAATCGACTCCATATCCAAATGGTTCGTGGGCTCATCTAACAATAAAATATTATGGCGACCAAGCATCATGCGCCCAAACGTCATCCGGTTTTTTTCACCACCAGAGAGAATGGACACCTTCTTGACAATATCATCAGCAGAAAAAAGTAAACGACCCAACACCGAACGCACGGCTTGATCGTCATCACCTGGTTGACGATATTGTGCCATCCAATCGAAGACAGTCAGATCACTCTCAAACTGATCAGACACGTCTTGCGCCATATAGCCTATATCTGCATTTTCCGCCCACTTAAGCTCACCTGCATCAGGGCTTAAGTCATTTGCCAACAAACGCAATAAAGTACTTTTACCCACCCCATTAGCGCCAATAATTGCCACTTTTTGCCCTGCCTCAATCATGGCATTAAAGCTGCTAATTACCGGTTGCTCATAGGCCTTACCTAGTTTTTCTGCATTAATTGCAAAACGGTGTAGCGGTTTATTTTGTTCAAAACGTATGTAGGGGTTTTGACGCGAGGATGGTTTCACCTCCACCTGCTCCGCTTTTATCCTATCGATTTGCTTTAAGCGTGAGGTCGCTTGACGTGATTTTGATTTATTGGCCGCAAAACGACTGACAAAATCCTGTAGCTCGGCAATGCGCTCTTTGGCCTTAGCGTTATTAGCTAATAGCCGCTCCCGTGCCTGCGTAGAGGCAAGCATATAATCATCGTAATTACCGGGATAAACGCGTATCTCGCCAAAATCGACATCCGCCATATGAGTGCATACCTGATTTATAAAATGGCGGTCGTGGCTGATGATCACCATAGTTGAATCAAAGCCATTTAACACCCCTTCTAACCAACGAATGGTATGAATATCTAAGTTATTGGTCGGTTCATCCAGTAATAAAACGTCCGGATTGGAGAACAGCGCTTGCGCCAATAGCACACGCAATTTCCAGCCTGGCGCAATTTCACTCATCCGTAGCCGATGCTGTTCAATCGGCAACTCTAATCCCAACAGCAACTCGGACGCCCTTGCTTCTGCCGTATAACCATCGTACTCGGCAAACTTCGCCTCCAATTCGGCGGCACGCATGTAGTCATCATCCGTGGCTGCTGGATCCACATAAATGGCATCACGCTCCTGCATCGCAGCCCACATCTCAGTGTGCCCCATCATAACCACATCAATAACCAATTGGTCTTCAAAAGCAAACTGATCCTGACGTAATTTACCCAGTCTCAAACCTGACTCTAAACTGACAGAACCGGCGCTAGGCTCTAAATCACCACCAATAATTTTCATAAAGGTGGACTTACCGGCGCCATTTGCACCAATCAGGCCATAACGATTACCGTCGGCAAACTTGATGTTAACATTTTCAAATAAAGGCTTAGGACCAAACTGAATGGTCAAATTAGAGGTCGCGATCAATTTATAGATCCTCAGAATGTAAGCTAGCGTCGTGCTTATCATCATGCGCATGATGATGCTCCGCCAACAGTAAATAGGCGATGTCATTTTGGGTGGCTAAACCGACCTCTTGACCAATCGGCAAAGTGACGCGCACCTCACCATGACCGTAAGGCAGACCCATCACAAGTGGTACCCCCACCACCTCGCGCAACCATTGAATCACCGTATCCATGTCATAACCATTATCATGAGCGGCTAATTGATAATCGCTAAACTGCCCCAGAATAATGGCCTTTTGCTTAGCTAAAATACCGGCTTGCCACAGTTGGCACAGCATACGCTCAATCCGATAAGGATGCTCAGACACATCCTCAATAAATAAAATGCCCTCTTCAATCTCAGGGAAATACGGTGTGCCGATGAGTGAGCAAATCATCGCCAGATTACCACCCCAAAGCACGCCACGTACATCCACCATGTCAGAGCCCGCCGCTTCAAAGCAAAGGATCTCCAATTCATCACGCATGGTTTCTACAAACAACTCAGCCGTCAGCTCATCTACCGCTTGACCACCAAAATCAGGAATTGCCGCCGGACCGGTGTAACTCACCAGACCGGTTTTGGCTAAAAGCGCTAAATTAAAGGCCGTAAAATCGCTATAACCCACATAGCGTTTAGGGTGTTTGGCAAGTAAGTCCCAATCAATTAAATGCAAAATACGACTAATACCATAACCGCCCCGACTGGCCAGCACAACCTGAGCATCACTCAAGGCAGCCCGACTAAAGGCAGCCGCTCTAGCCGTATCGATAGCAGCAAAACGTGAAAAGCTACCTTTGGCCTCCGGATCCAAACTGACGTCAAAGCCGAAATCCTGCAACCGCGCTGTGGCCACTTCGAACTGACTCGGGTCCGCCACCGCACTCGATGGTGACAAAATATATAGTGGCATTTTATCTTCGTAGGCCATGAGGTACGGGGGTACGTCATTTGCCTCGTCCGAAAGTATCTGCTCATCGTCAAGCAGCGCTTCAGCCGCCAGCTCAACCATGCTTTTATCCTGCGGCTCATGATGATTCATAAAGACTATCCTTTAAAAAATTTGACTCTATTATAGAGGATGGGTTTAACAACGGCACTTTTTGACTTGACGACGTGCTTTAAAAAAGCCTTTTATCAAGCTTGCCGCCCTCTCAGCCAAGACACCCTGCGTAACCGAGCAATGATGATTGAGGCGTGGCTCGGATTGCAAACTAAGCACCGAACCACAAGCCCCTGTTTTAGGATCGGCGGCGGCAAAGACGACACGCTGAATACGACTGTGCAAAATAGCCCCCATACACATGGCACAAGGTTCTAAAGTAACGTAAAGCGTACAATCGCGCAGGCGATAATTACCCAATTGCGCTGCGGCCGCTCGAATCGCTAGCATCTCCGCGTGAGCACTCGGGTCATTGAGACAAATACTTTGGTTATAACCCGTACCCAAAAGCTGCTGATCTGGACCAACCACGACCGCCCCAATCGGCACCTCGCCAATTTGCATCGCTTTTTCTGCCTCTGCTAAGGCCATCGCCATAAACACACGATCCTGATCCATACCTTTTGATTACGCTTCTGAGTGAAATACACTTGTAACTTGCCAAGCAGCAGCCTAGGTTGCTATGCTTATGAAAAACATCAAGCTCACATCTCGCCTCAAAGGATCCACCTATCTATGCTATTTAACCCCTTTGCCGTCGGTGTTTCTAACCTATTTAATCAGACCTCTGCATTTATTAATATGCAAAATCAGTGGTTAAAATCGGTGAATCACTTGATTCCGCGAGTGCCTACCAGTGAAATGACGGTTTTACACCCAGATCCACAGGATGTGGGTCAATGGCAAAGAAATGTATTTATCACACCGCAAACTAGCGAGCAAACGCTACTTGACGAACTTACGTATTATACCTTTATCCCCACCACGACAAAAGATGCACTACCAACTAAAGCGCGCGGCTTAGTCGTCATGCTACACGGTTGTGAGCAAAATGCCAGTGTGTTTGCCCAAGGTTCGCAAATCAATGTGTTTGCGCAAAAGTTTGGCTTTATCGTGCTATATCCCGAACAAAGCAAAAAGAATAATCTGGCTCAATGTTGGCGTTGGTATAGTTTAACCAAGGACGCAGGAATTGCTGAGGCGAATACCATTATTCAATTAATCGAGATGATCGCCAAGGAGCACGCTATCCACCCTAGTCGTATCTTTGTGGCTGGCATGTCTGCCGGCGCCGGCATGGCAACAGCACTCGCTTTTAGCTTCCCAGAAAAATTTGCTGCCGTTGCACTGCATAGTGGACCTGCATTTGCTCAGGCGCATGGCGTCGCTAGCGGCTTAGACGTGATGGGAAGAAGCGATGCCGCTAGCGATGAAGAGTTGTTGGCACACCTAGGCGACTTTGCCAAACCCAAAGCGCACAATATACCCACGCTAATTATGCATGGGGTCAAGGATAGACGCGTCAATATCAGTAATGCCGAAGCGCTTGCTAAGCAGGCACTTTATTTAAATAAACTGCCCCTGAATACAAAGCCAGTCGTCACTCGCCACGAGGAAGACACAATAAACGCCTACACCCAAAAAGTCTATTTCTCCCAACGTAAACAGCCCTTGGTTAAACTCATTGAAGTGGATAATATGGGACATGAGTGGGCCGGTGGTGATACCTCACTCCCCTTTAATGGCAACATTGGTCCTAACTCCAGTGAGATGATTTTGCGCTTCTTTTACCACCATGCAACGCCCTCTAATCAACTAAGTCGCAGCAAAACAGCGAGCTCATAAAAGCTTCGAGGTCTTGGACCCTGCGATAGGCGAGCGCCGTCGTTGCTCACATTCGCTTTTATGGTCAGCATGTGTTACAATTAGGGTTATCACCTATATGGTGATTTTTAAGCTTATATCGCATTCAACGCTATTCGCTCCTACCGCAAGCTTAACAGAGCCATGATATACATCACGCAGAGCTTGCGAGCTACCGTCGCATCAACTAGTGAACGATCGCCCATGGTGTCTTGAGTTAAGACACTCAACACAGGGTCTTTATATTTATGCAGCGTTAGAGCCTGCGCTACCGACACACTCGGTTAGCGTTGCGGGCTGACTATGATTTATCAATTTTATCATCAGACGCCGTAAAACCACCCACTTCCGGGGGTGGATATAAGGCGAAAAAGTTGCTAAAATCAATCAGCTATTAAATAAAACCATCTACAAAAAACAGCTAAGACAAGTATAAATTGCGAGTACGCAGTGTTTTGGCTAGTAGATGGTATTCCACACACACTCTCAAACTAGCTCGTGTCAACAGACAATCTTAACGGTAGGGTTAGTTTGAAATAAGAATCTTAGATGCAAGGTGTGAATTGCAAGGCGGTAGCCACCTCTAAGATTTGCGGTCGGGCTTGACCGTCTAGTTGTAGGAATCCCATCCCTTTAGGGAAGGGAGGAAGTCAAAGGAGAATAACACGATGTCTAAAGAATCTTTAATCCAAATGAAAGGTACCGTTACTGAGGTACTGCCTGATTCCGAGGGTGTAAGGTATTTTGTGTAACTTGATTTT
>NZ_KV793593.1:0-2733 GCF_001808505.1 Oligella sp. HMSC09E12 | reverse complement strand
AAGCCGATCCCGCCACGCAATACATCAAAAACGGACAAATAACAGACCGTCCAATCCAACAAACTAATCTCACTGGCTTAACACTTACAGATTTGCCTAATCCCTGCTCTATTTTTATCAACGGGCAATCTTACGAGTGCGAGAGCGAAACAGCAGAACTTGAGTTTGACCAGCCAACAATCTACACAATTAGAGTAGAAGCTTGGCCGTATCAAGACTGGGAGACGACTTATGAAAGTAAAGCATAAAGAAAACCCGATACCGCTGCGCAAAGCGAGCTATCCGGATATTGGCGATCAGCTTGACGCGATTTACAAAGGATTTGAAGCCCTGCAAATGCAGGGTTTTTTATTGCCCGAAGAAACTATCGACTGGATTAACGAAATCCGATCAATTAAATCAACCTTTAAAAAGGAATCATAAATGAAATACATCAATAAACAAATCATCTCTACACCGTACTACGTTCCGTTATCAGCGCATGTGATTAAGTCTTATACGGTAAATGTAGATGAAGACATTATTACTGCTAATGTTCTGTCCTACTTTAACGCTGACGCTCTAAACCATCCTGACGTGCAGCCATTAGCGATGTATTCCGTGGTGCTAAAAGGCGAGCCGGCAGGTGATACGCTGGACTGGCTTCTTGCTCAATTAACGCAAGAAGGTGAATCAGTCGCTAACGAATACGAATATCAAGGTAGCTATCAAATCATTAGCCGAAACACTTTCGCAGGTGGTGCGGTCGAAACTGCTGATGGTGTTGAAGATGTTGAGTTGCTTGAATAAGTTTTCAGCTCGAGGAGGTCGGATACTAAATAAAGTGTGAGCAACTTATAGCCCTCGAAATGAGGGCTTTTTTATAGGGCGAAAGAGAACAAGGATAAAAATGGAGCAAGTGATTGAGACGCTTAAAACTGCGCTGCCTGGCTTGCTTGGCGCAACGAGTCAAGCTGTAGTGCTGACAAAGGGCACGATAAAAAGGAGGGCAGGGGTATTGTTTATGTCGTCCGCTGCGGCTTATTACGCTCACGAATATGTGGCTTATTTGCTCGGATGGCCTACGGGAATGAGCTCATTTGTTGTGGGCCTTATGCTTGCGCCCACGGTAGATAAATTGCTGTCCGAGCTTAACCAAATCTCTTTATCAAAATTGATAGGGAGAGTCTTAGGAATAAAGGATCGTGAATGATTATTTACTTAATGACAATTTACGGCTTTGTCGCTCTTATGTGCATTGCAGGGCAGTTTAACCGCGCATTTAACGGCAATAGCTTTCAGCGGTTTGGTTTAGCAATGGCTGCTATTTGGGCGCTATGGCGCATACAAATGCTAAGCAATGGCACATGGGGCTATCCGCATGAGCCTTTGCTTTCAACAGCTATGGGGCTTTATGCGATTGGTACGCTAATTAAGACTCGGTACTATTGCAAGCGAAAAAACAGAGCGCGTGAGTTTTTGAATATTAGGAGGCAAAAAAAGTGATGACGTTAGAACAATTTAGAGACGCAGCGGGTATTAGTCAGCCAATGGCTGAGCGCTGGTACAAGCCATTCACCGAAGCTTACTCAATGTACTTTGTCTATGATCCATTAGTCATGTCCCATGTGATTGCGCAAATTGGTCACGAGTCGGGAGGATTTGCACGGCTTGAGGAAAACCTAAACTACCGCTCGGCTGATAGATTGATTACTGTTTTCGGCAGTCGCAACGGACTGGATAGACATAAAGCTTATTTGCTGGCAGGCAATCCAATAGAAATAGCTAACTTTGTCTATGGTGGAGAATGGGGTAGACGCAACCTTGGCAACACGCAGCCTAATGACGGCTGGTTTTTCCGTGGTGGTGGCTTAATCCAGCTAACAGGCCGTGCGAATTACACAAAAGCGTCAAAGGCGCTAGGTATTGATATTGTCGACTTACCCGATTTAGTACGCAAAGATAAGGGCATTGCCGCTCAAGCAGCGATGTGGTGGCTTTGGGATAACGGCTTGCAGGCTTATTTTGATGCGGATGACGTTCGCGGTGCTACACGGCGCATTAATGGTGGATTAAATGGGCTTACTGACCGCATCAACCGATTAGAGCGAGCAAAAAAGGTGCTGTTATGACTAATTATGACTGCTTAATTAGAGTGTGTGAAGTGTGGTTTTACGCCGCTCTTTACGGCTCTTTAATCTTATGGACCTAGTTATGAATATTAAAAAATACGCTATCGGCGCAGCAGTGCTGTTTGCTGCTTTAACAGCTGTTTACGGCTATGGCCAACTGCAATATCGTGCTGGACAGTCGGCCGCCAAGGAAGCGCAGTATGTGGCTGAACTTGAGAGCTATAAAACAGCCGCTGATGAGCTATTAAGAGCGTCCAGCGTTGCGCAAACATCATTAATACAAATCGGAGTACGACACGATGAGTTTAAAGAAAGCTACAAAAATCTTGCTGAGTTTGACTGCTATGCTGACGCTGACCGCATGCAACACATCTACAAGCTATACACGCCCGCCTTTACCCGGTAATTTAATGTCTTGCACTGACCCGCAACCGCCAGCAGGCAATCACTTTGATGATGTGGCCGTAGCGTTAGCGGATGCGGTGACTAGGTATTATGAGTGCAAAGTCAAGCATGAGGCGGTGGTGGGGTTGTGGAAGTAAACTATTATAACTTTTGCTCACTTGCCCACATAGCCCGCATCTTTTGGCTATCCTCTCGTCCATTAAGCCAAGTTTCATAC
>NZ_KV793592.1:0-528 GCF_001808505.1 Oligella sp. HMSC09E12 | reverse complement strand
CTAAAATTTATTTTCAAATATTTTTAAAAATGTGTTGACAAATAGATTTAGATGATTCATAATTTAAATCTTTGCTGCTCACGAAGCAGCGCTGATGGCAACAAGCTAAGCGATTCGCTAGGATGGTTTAACTGGTTGAAATCAACCACGTGTTCTTTAACAATTTAAACAACCGATAAGTGTGGGCACTTAACATGGTGAGCGACCGCCGTTTCACGACGGTGAGCGAAATAAATTATGTTTTAAGTGCTTATGCTTAAGTTATGAAGAAATAGTAAGGTTATATCCTTGTGTGATATGAACTGTTTTATTTCTTTTGAGTACTAAAGTAATTAAGCGAAGATAGGTAGTTGCTACGGTGATTATCTATCGCAGTCAATGCAGAGATTAAACTGAAGAGTTTGATCCTGGCTCAGATTGAACGCTAGCGGGATGCTTTACACATGCAAGTCGAACGGCAGCATGAGAGAGCTTGCTCTCTTGATGGCGAGTGGCGGACGGGGGAGTAATGTATCGGAACGTGCCCGG
>NZ_KV793591.1:0-1770 GCF_001808505.1 Oligella sp. HMSC09E12 | reverse complement strand
ACGGGGGAGTAATGTATCGGAACGTGCCCGGTAGTGGGGGATAACTACGCGAAAGCGTAGCTAATACCGCATATTCTCTACGGAGGAAAGAGGGGGATCGTAAGACCTCTTGCTACCGGAGCGGCCGATATCAGATTAGCTGGTTGGTGGGGTAACGGCCTACCAAGGCGGTGATCTGTAGCTGGTTTGAGAGGACGCCCAGCCACACTGGGACTGAGACACGGCCCAGACTCCTACGGGAGGCAGCAGTGGGGAATTTTCGACAATGGGGGGAACCCTGATCGAGCCATCTCGCGTGTGGGACGAAGGCCTTCGGGTTGTAAACCACTTTTCTCAACGAAGAAAAGTCTTAGGCTAATACCTTAAGATGCTGACGGTAGTTGAGGAATAAGCACCGGCTAACTACGTGCCAGCAGCCGCGGTAATACGTAGGGTGCGAGCGTTAATCGGAATTACTGGGCGTAAAGGGTGCGCAGGCGGCTTGGAAAGAACGGTGTGAAATCCCGGGGCTCAACCTCGGAACTGCACTATTAACTGCCAAGCTAGAGTATGTCAGAGGGGGGTGGAATTCCGCGTGTAGCAGTGAAATGCGTAGATATGCGGAGGAACACCGATGGCGAAGGCAGCCCCCTGGGATGGTACTGACGCTCAGGCACGAAAGCGTGGGTAGCGAACAGGATTAGATACCCTGGTAGTCCACGCCCTAAACGATGTCAACTAGCTGTTGGGCCGGTTACGGCTTAGTAGCGCAGCTAACGCGTGAAGTTGACCGCCTGGGGACTACGGTCGCAAGACTAAAACTCAAAGGAATTGACGGGGACCCGCACAAGCGGTGGATGATGTGGATTAATTCGATGCAACGCGAAAAACCTTACCTACCCTTGACATGCCCGGAAGCTTCAAGAGATTGGAGTGTGCTCGCAAGAGAACCGGAGCACAGGTGCTGCATGGCTGTCGTCAGCTCGTGTCGTGAGATGTTGGGTTAAGTCCCGCAACGAGCGCAACCCTTGTCATTAGTTGCTACGAAAGGGCACTCTAATGAGACTGCCGGTGACAAACCGGAGGAAGGTGGGGATGACGTCAAGTCCTCATGGCCCTTATGGGTAGGGCTTCACACGTCATACAATGGTCAGGACAGCGGGTTGCCAAGCCGCGAGGTGGAGCTAATCTCTTAAACCTGATCGTAGTCCGGATTGCAGGCTGCAACTCGCCTGCATGAAGTCGGAATCGCTAGTAATCGCAGATCAGAATGCTGCGGTGAATACGTTCCCGGGTCTTGTACACACCGCCCGTCACACCATGGGAGTGGGTTTTACCAGAAGTAGTTAGCCTAACCGCAAGGGGGGCGATTACCACGGTAGGATTCATGACTGGGGTGAAGTCGTAACAAGGTAGCCGTACCGGAAGGTGCGGCTGGATCACCTCCTTTAAGAGCTCATGTTGCTTATTGTGCGAAGTGTCCACGCTTATCGGTTGTTTAGTTGAAGGTATTCTGAGGGGTTTAGGCGCGAGAGTCTAGATTCATCCGAAGGTTAATGGGAACCGGGTCAGTAGCTCAGTCGGTTAGAGCACCGTCTTGATAAGGCGGGGGTCGCTGGTTCGATTCCAGCTTGACCCACCAGTTAGTTACCAAGGTAGTACGCCGGGGGATTAGCTCAGTTGGGAGAGCGCCTGCTTTGCACGCAGGAGGCCGTCGGTTCGATCCCGTCATCCTCCACCAGCGCATGACTGCCGTAGTAGCATTCGGAGAGCGGAAGTATCAGAATACCA
>NZ_KV793590.1:0-9188 GCF_001808505.1 Oligella sp. HMSC09E12 | reverse complement strand
AAATCAAGTTACACAAAATACCTTACACCCTCTTACCTTGACCCTGCGGCAAGCCCTGACTTTACATTAGGGCTTTTAAGGATTTGCCTGTTGACACCACGTAACGAGACGGGCACAAACAACGCTCTCAATCGCTCACTGCAGAGATACCTTGACTCACACTAGCCCTTCATCAAGCCTTGGCCTAGATAGTTATCACCGCCTTCCATCCCCGGCAAAACAAAATAATAACCACCCCCAAAGGGCTTAATATAGCGCTCCAAGGGCTCACCGTTAAGCCTTGTTTGAGTATGAATAAAGCCTCGATACAAGTCATTCTGAAATGCTATGAAGATCAACCCCATATCCAAAAGCCCAGAGGCATGCACCCCTAGCGAGTAACTAAAACTGCGACGTCTCATCTTAGAGACATGGCGCTCGGGATCGCGCGGCTCGGCCCGACGCATATGTGAATCATACAAAATGCGGTCTCCATGCGGGTCTTTTAGTAGCTCTGGATCGTCAAACTCACCCTTCATACCAATCGGCGCGCCACTACGCTTATCCCTGCCAAAGTCGTTTTCCTGATCCTCCAACGGCGTGCGATCCCAAAACTGCAAATTAAAACGAATTAGTCGCACCGCCATATATGATCCGCCCTCGCACCAACTCGGCTCCTCTTGTTTAGGCGTAACCCAGACTAAATCATCCATCAAAGCAGCGTCCTTGCTGTCGGCATTACCCGTACCGTCCTTGAAACCAAATAAATTAATCGCCGTCTGCCCACGGTCAATATCACGGGCTGGTAGGAAGCCGTCAATCTTCCATACTGGTGACATATAGCGCTCGGTATGTCGCACGATATCGCGTAACGCATAAATCACACTCTCACGACTATTGGCACAAAACTGCAGTAGTAAATCACCGCCCACCCAGCTAGCCTCTAAACGATCATTAGGAAAGCGAGCCATCTCCATCAAATGCTTAGGCTTACGGTCCTTAAGACCAAAGCGATCGTCAAATAACGTGTGACCGACCGCCACGGTAACCGTTAACAAATCAGGCTCTAATTTACCGCCTAAGATCCCAGACTCTGCCGGTGGCAAGCGATCATCCTCATCCACCGGAATCTGTTGAGGTGCTGTTAAATAACTAATACGGCGTGAAAGCACCCTAAACAGCTCATCCAGCTCCTCGACTGTATCAATGGTTAGATTAAAAGTAATAACTATCGCTTCCTTGTGATCTGGTGTAATCACGCCCTGCTGATGCGGCCCATGCGCATCAATATAGCGAGCGTAATTTGGCATACAGCTCGTGTTATCGGCAGTTCGTGTTGCGTCCTTGGCAAAGGCGCTATGCGTTGCTGCCGCCCCCAAGGCACTCATCCCCACCCCCAACTGCCCAAATCGGCGTAATACATGACGACGTGAAGAGGAAAAATGACGGCGCTTGCGATGGGTTGACATAATCTACTCCGACTTATACTTAAAATACACTTCAATATCCAATAAAGCGCGTAGCTCAGCCAGCTGCTGAGCCTGCTCCGTAACGAGGGAATAGAGACGCGCCTTATCAGCTGCATTTAGCTGATTAAACTGTTTAAAGCCCTCGCCCTCACGATAGTTATCCATAATGTGTTGAATGCGCTCAAAAACAGCAGTGATATTAGCCATCACCGGCTCATCAATAAAGGGCGCTAATAAGCTCACCACCTGCCGCGAGCCATCAATATTAGCTTGTATATCCGCCAAATCGGAGCCCGCATATTGATTTTCGATGCCGAGCAACTTCTTTTCCAAAATCATTTCCATAAAATCGGCGGCCGATTGCACTAACTTAGCAATCTCCAGCGTTTCAATAGCAATGCGCTTATTTACATCCCGTAATTGATACAGCAAATCCTGCGTATATCGGATCGTCTTTTCCTCATCAGCAAGCACGAAAATATCATATTCGACACGATGATAGCCTTTGAAATTTGGATTCGCCTCGCGATCCAGATAATAATCTGCCCGCGTATTGACCACATCATCAATAAAACCAAAAGACTGTAATGCCGGACGAATCCGCTCATAAGCTTGATGCGCCCTAATGTAATGTGGCTTCGCCTCAGCCAACGCAGCGCTCTCCGCCAACTCAACGATCATCGTTAATTCCGCAATCGACTCCTCAATCGCAGATGCCATATACTGCATATACGCCTCAATGGCTGGTATAAACTTCTGAGGGGTAGGAATATCACCTTTGGCCGCGGTAGCATCCCCCGTATTCAGCACTGGGGCGCGTATCGCGTGCGCTGGCATCACCTGCACCAGCAAAGCGGCGACTAACAATGTTAGACTCGCCGCTTTAGCTGGACGATTAAGCCACTTCAACTCGTTGTATCTCATGATGATTAGGCCGTTTAAAAATAAACACAACCAGCGCCCAAAACACCACAAAGACAATCACATTGAGTAAGGTCGGCTGGTCACGGTAAGCAAAAAAGGAACCCGCTAAATTACCCACAACACTTGAGGTACTTAATAGCGCAGAGCTATCCCATAACTCGCTATAAGTCCATGCTGGTAGCAATTCAATATAATCACTCTCCACCAGCAAATTAACAACATCCTCAACCGCGCGCATCAGCAGTGACAGACCTAAAAATAAGAGCAAAAAGCCGGTCACATTAAAGAACTTCTTCCATGACACCACGCGACTCGTCAAAATAAATAAGTAAAAAGTAGCTAATGATGCGAGTAAGCCAATCGCCACCTCGGTAATAAAAGCCAGACTATTTTGCGCATTAAGTGCCATGATCTGCGCCGATAAGAAAACCACAATCTCTGAACCCTCGCGTGCAATGGCCACTAAAATCACAAACAAGGCGCCCCACCAAGCATAGCTCTCGCGGCTTTTGACCATCTCACTCTCTATCGCCGATTTCATATGGCGAGCGTTTTTGTGCATCCAGTAAACCATTTGCACAATTAAAACGCATGCGATGATTTGCATAATGATCATAAAGATCGTTTGTGGCGCCCCTTCTAAGGCACTAAACACCCCATAAATCACCAATGCTAAAATCACTGCCACCAGTATGCCGAGCAGTACCCCGCCCCACAAGTAACGCATACAACTGCGATCCTCCTGCTTAGCCATCCATGCATAAATAATACCGATGACCAGCAAGGCCTCAAAACATTCTCGCCATACGACAAACGCAACTTGACCCATGGTGACACTCCCTTTAATAATTTACTTAACGATTAACTTGCCCTTAGGTTTATCTAGATGAAAGTCATCAAAAAAGTCATATTCACCAGGCTTTTTAGGAGCAATCACCACTACCGAGGTCACCCCCGGCGCCAAAACCTTTTCCTTGCGCAATTGCAGACTCTCAAACTCTGCTGGACCGGTACCAATATTTGTCACCTCAATACGGATAATGGTATTGGCTGGCGCCTCTAACACCATCGGAATCAAATCACCGTCCTTCATTTGCAACTGCACCGTGTGCTTTTCTTTACCCTTAGCCATGACGGGCGAAGCGCTTAAGAAAAAGGACGTGATTAATGCCATTAAAAGAAATACTATTTTTCTCATTGGACTACCTATTCAAAAAAAGAAAAAGCTCACAGACCGACCGCTAGCGGCTTCCTGTGAGCTTAAACACTGAGACTACGCCCTCCGGGCGCAGTGCTTAGTAACTACCCTTACGTCCGGTACCGCTGTAATCAAACTCCCAAGACACATCAAAAGGCCGGAACCACGGACCAACACCGGTCTCCTTATCAATGTGGCGACCCATTTGATTTGGGTTAGGAGGAGAAATATTAAACGTCACTTTGTACTTGCCGTGACCGTCTAATTTGACGTTATCCCCATAGTGTGGACCATCACTTGCGACCATCATCATAAAATGACCGTCATGATTGAAGTTACTGCCACCATCAACCTTTTTGATGTTATAAGTGATGTTCAGATTAGGAATCCAATCACCTTCAGCAAAGCCGTTAGGGTTACCATCCAGCGCATGAATATCAGCCTCTAAGTGAATATCGGAGTCCTTAGCAGGACGATGCTGGTGCTCCGGCTCTACGCCCTCATTATCCATCGTGATGGGCTGTAAATAAACACCCACGATTTCCATACCATCTTTTAGCACAGGCTCACCTACTGGATACTCTTGTGCATTTGCCGCTGAAGCAAATAATAAGGCGGTCGCACTAGCTAGTAACGCATTGCCAATTAACTTCATATCTAACTCCTCTTTGTTAATATTAAGAATGATTCTCATTATTAATATACTCTCCTTCACTTGCCCTTTCAATAGGTAATTTGTAAAAAAAATCAGTGAGTTATTAGCGCTAACATAAAAAACCGAGGGCTGTATACACGCCCTCAGCCCCCACACGTTAGCAAGCATATTTATATAAGTTTTAAATGATTAAATAACTTGACACTCACCTCAATCTAAATGATAATTATTATCGATTATTACTTTGGGTAATAATTATATTCTTTTTGTCTATAAGTGTTTTTACTAAATTAATTCCATGTCAACAAAACCTTCTTTATTATCGCTATGCTTAATGGGCGGCCTAGGGAGTATTAGTGCCTTTGCTCAGGCCCAAACTAATACCGCTGAGTCTGCCGAAGTATTCCAGCTTCCTAATGTTGTTGTGACCACTACGGAACCTGCCACACAAAAAACGATTAGTCGTGATGATATACAGCTAAAACAAGCAAACAGTATTGCTGACGTCTTATCTAATGAACCCTCCATTAGTGTGGGCGGTGGCGCCCGAAACGCACAACGCTTCTACTTAAGAGGTATTGATTCAGGCAACTTAAATGTCACTATTGATGGTGCTACACAAGGTCGCAGCTTACATCAACACCGAGGTAATATTGGTAGCATCGATCCTCAATTATTAAAACGAGTCACCATTCAACCAGGCCCTAGAGCTGATGCGGGACCGGGTGCCTTAGGTGGTAGTGTGCGCTTTGAAACAGTGGATGCTCAAGACTTATTAAAAGGCGATCGCAAAGCCGGTTTTATCGCAAAAACGGGCTACGCCACCGCTGATAAAGCCAAGCAAGGTGGGCTTACTTTGTACGGCTTAGTGGCTGATCGTATTGGTCTATTAGCCCATATTGGCGCTGTTAATCGTGAAGACTACCGCGAAGGGGGTGGTCAACGAACCCCTAACTCAGCAGGTCAAGATAGAGACTATATGCTTAAACTCAGTCTTATTGAGCAATACGGTCATAGCTTAAGAATCGGTGCCTCACGCAGCCAAAATACAGGGCTTTATCTATTTGGATCGATAGGTAGCGATATGGGCTAACCGCCCGAAAATTCAATTCCTTCACGTCAACGGATACAACGCAACACCTATACGCTTGAACACCGTTTTAACCGTGATGACATTGCCTGGTTGGACTGGAAACTCAATCTCTATGCTAATCGCAATAAACTCACCGATTATCAAGCTAACCGCTCAGCTAAGACCAATGCCTATGGCGGTAGCGCAAAAAACACCTTCAAAGCAGAATATGGTGATCTTTATAATCAACTCACCGTTGGCGCAGACTATCATTATGAAGAAGGAGAAACCAATGGTCTAATGGGACCACGCTTTCTTGGAACCAAAAAGAAAACAACCGATAGTAAAAACCTCGGTCTCTTTATTCAAAATGAATTACAGTTCAAACGACTTCGTGTAGGCGCTGGCCTTCGCTTTGACCGTTATAGCACTGACTACGGTCCCTACCATATGAGCGATAGTCACTTCTCACCTAATATCAGTGCTGAACTTGAATTAGCTTATGGCTTTAGTGTTGACGCTAGCCATGCTCGCGCCGTCCGTGGGAGTGGCAGCATACCCATGGGCTTTTTAACGCGGGTCGATGATAAGACGAACTTCAATAATGGCCAGCCCTTAAAAGCAGAAAAGTCCAAATCAACCGAGTTTGGTTTAAGCTTCAAAAAATCTGGCGTATTTACTCAATATGATGCACTTAGTGCGAGAGCAAGTTATTTTAATACCCATATCGATAATATGATTGAGTGGGTCGGTGGTGGTATGACATATCCTGCCTTTATCCGCAATATGCCGGGTACCTTAAGAACAAAAGGTTGGGATATCCGCCTATCGTGGAGTATTCCACAATATCAAACCACGCTTGCCTTAACCAAAGCGGACGTGACAGCTGATGGCAAACCCTTAGGGGTAGTACGCCGCAAAGGTGCAGCCTTGGGCGATCGCCTCACTTGGAGCCATCGTTGGCAAGTAAATGAGGAGATTAGCCTTGCATATCATTTAAATGCTGTACGTCGCAACAAAGATGTTCCAGGTAGTTCCATCGAACGCCCTGGCTATGCACTGCATGATATTCAAGCACAATGGGAGCCGAAGGCAGTACCTGGGCTTAGCCTTAACTTTGCCGTCCACAACCTAACTGATAAGCGTTATAGCAGCCACACCTCTATTGCTTTTAGAGACTCTGTTCTAATGGAGCCCGGTCGTGATTTTCGCTTCACCCTTCGCTATCAGTATTAATTCATAAGGACGTAGAGTTATGAGCAATTACCGTAAACAAGCAACCACACTGTTTAAAAGGCTAAGCTCCCTGCTTATCCTATGCTTAGCCATACCGACCGCTGCTGCCAGCAACGGACAGCTAAGTTTAATCAGTATGGGCATTGGTGATGCTGACAACATCACCGTAAAGGCACTACGCACCTTAGAAGCGGCCGATATTGTATTCGGCATGCAGGTAGTGATGGATAAATACCCTGATTTACTGGCGGACAAGGAACTCCATGAGGCTGGGCATGGCCTATTTACATCGATGAAACAACCAATGTCAGCCTCAGAGCTTAAGGCTTTTGAGGACAAAAACCGTCAAATTATCCGCGAGGCCATCGCCAATGGCAAAAATGTCGCCATCATTGATTATGGTGACCCACTTGTGTATGGACCGCAAAGCGGGTATTTAGATGAGTTTCGCGATCTATCACCGCAGGTCATTCCCGGGATCTCCAGCTTTAATGCTGCAAATGCTGCCCTCGCCACGAGCATTACCAGTGGCAAAAGCAGTCATTCAGTAATACTCACAGCAGCAATGAATGCGGATGAAAACTATCAGGGGAGTGATTCGCTAGCGACATTAGCTGCGAGTAAAAGTAGCTTGGTATTTTTCACAATGAAAATGAACCTACCCGAAGTTGTTGCTCAGCTAAAAACACATTATCCCGATGAGACACCCATCGCGATTGTTAATCACGCTGGTTCAGCAGAACAGCAGCAGGTCATCAAAACGACTCTAGGCACCTTATTAAAGGATACTGATGAGGGTGAAAAACTACCCTTTGAACACCTTATCTACGTTGGTGACTTTCTTCAATGAGTGACCCCCAACAAGCACCTAAGCTAACTGCTCAAATTGGCTTGGGTGCTGCCATTTTATTGGTGATTGCCAATATGATCGGTACGGGTATTTTCACCACCTCCGGTTTACTTTTAGCGGAGCTTAATCATAGTAAGGCGCTCTTTATCGCTTGGGCGATAGGCGCGCTTTTTGCGTTAAGTGGCGCTCTTTGCTATGGTGAACTGGGCGTTATGATGCCTAAAGCGGGCGGTGAATATGCCTATTTACGAGAAGCCTTTGGCGATCTTATTGGCTTTATGGGTGGCTGGATTTCGTTGATTGTCGGATTCTCTGCGCCCATTGCTGCCACTGCGATTGCTGTAGGCGTCTATCTCTTAGGGCAAGATGCCTTAGCGATTGGTTGGCGCTGGCAAATAAACCAGTATGACCTCATCACCATCAGCCCTATTACCTTAATTGCTATCGCTACGGTGCTTTTTTTCAGCTATGTGCATAGCCGTAATGTTAGGTGGGGACTGAATATACAAAGCATATTAACCATCGTTAAGTTGAGCTTTATCATCCTCTTAATAACCGCACCCTTTGTGCTTAATTGGCCAAAAGCCAGCTCTTTATTACAAAGCGCCATTCATTATGAGGAAGGTCATTTAAATAAGCTCTCCTTTGCGGTGGCGCTCATTTATGTCTCATTCGCTTATAGTGGGTGGAATGCGAGCTGCTATTTAGGCTCAGAGATCAAAAATCCTCAACGTAATCTTCCCCTCAGCATCTTAGTAGGCACCATCATTGTTAGCATCATTTATTTATTGCTGAACTTAAGCTTCTTTGCTGTGATACCAATCGAAAGTATAAAAGGGGCGATTGATGTAGCAGCACTAGCAGCACATGCGCTCTTTGGCCCACAAGTTGCTAAGGCTTTTGGGATCATCGTCGCAATTTGTCTATTATCCGCCGTTAGCGCTATGGTTCTCGTGGGGTCGCGGGTGTACTACGCGATGGCTGTCGATGGCCTCATTCCAATACGTGTCGAAGATAAGTTAGAGGATAAACAGCCGCCTAAAACCGCCATTTATATACAAGCGCTTATTACTATCGTAATGATTTTAAGCGGCAGCTTTGAGTCTTTGCTAATTTATACGGGCTTTTTACTTTCACTCTCAGCAATGCTTACCGTCATCGCGTTAATCGTCTTACGCCAACGCATTGGACCGCCTTCCAGAGGCTATCGTACCTGGGGCTACCCCATTACGCCCATCTTATTTATTGGCGCTAATCTATGGATCGTGAGTTATAGTGTGGCCGCTCGCCCTATCATCGCTTTGTGGGGCCTCGTTTCCCTATTCATTGGACTACTGCTCTATTACCTCATAAAAATAACCCAACGCAAAAACGTGAGGCTATCTTCAACTCGCTAGAGAGCAAAGGAGGCTTTCTCTATGTCCTATCATTGACCGTAATGCGCTAACAGCTCTTAAGCGTCCATCGTGGTGTTGGTGATATAGAACCCTTTAAACCATACCAAGCCGCAGCGCTCTTGTACCTCTCCATGCTCATGTTGACTTGCTTTTCTTCTCACGAAGGAACATAAAGCGACACTCTATACAGCTTAAAATGCCTCCACCTTAAACTAAGTCTATTAAAAAAGGAGTCCAATATCACATTGCTCCCCTATTTTTTAATTTATTTGTTGTTAAGGGATCGCTTTCTGAAATTTTCACTTATCACATCTATAGTAAATATGCGATAATAACTAAAGCCATAAGAACTATAAAAAAGCTTTAAGCAGTGTTTGAGCCTGTAAATAATTTTGTGTAACTTCCTTT
>NZ_KV793589.1:0-949 GCF_001808505.1 Oligella sp. HMSC09E12 | reverse complement strand
GGAACAGACTGTCTATTAAATTGGCTAGGATCAGCTATAGAGCGCTGGAATCATTATGGGTCGCTAGGTAAATACAAGAACAAACTTTTTAAGCCTTTACTTTTTCCTGATCCTGCGGCTCATAAAGATGCCAAACCAAGATATGGAGAATTACCATCCTTTATGAAGGAGATTGAGCCTTTTGATGTAAGCCTACATACAGATATTATTATAACAAATCATAAGTTTAGTAAGAGGGATTTTCCAAATGGATTAGGAGGGGAATTTGGTTGTGTCGAAAAAAGGCTTTAGATGGTTGAAGTGGGTCATACTGTTTTGTTGTATTGTGTTTGCTACTCGGTGGGTAGTTTTGTATGGTCCTTACGTATTCTCATTTGACTCCCAGCATTACACGCGATTAGATCGAATCCCTTATGAAATGTTTACTCCGGACGAGATTAAAAACGCGCCCGGGTTAACTGATCACACAATGATTTCTTACTATCCTCAGGACGGTCCAAATTCAGAAAATATTGAAGTCACATATGTTGGAGGGCAGGACGTCATGGAACTTGAGAAATATCTCCTGTCTTTAGGATACAAAGAAGAAAATGATCCTGTTTTTGGCAAGAGATGGCATTCATTTGGTTATTTTAAAAAAGCTTATATCATTGAGGGAGAGAAGAATACGGTGCTTGGGTTTTATCGTTAGTCCGCAAAAATCGGCTCGGAAGCTGAGGCGGTGAGTTGTGATAAGCGAGCCTACACCGCTCATGATGTCTAGATAGTCATAGCTAAGCACGTCTTCAATGCGTCGCAGTTTAATCAGTATCAATGTGAACTAATATATCGTAGGAGGGGGTTGTCGTTAATCGGTAGATAAAGCTGTGTTTGTTTAATTTAATAACGGAAACGACGTTGAAGGATAATAATCGTCGAGGGTGTAAGGTATTTTGTGTAACTTGATTTT
>NZ_KV793588.1:0-55107 GCF_001808505.1 Oligella sp. HMSC09E12 | reverse complement strand
AAAAAATCAAAAAAATTTCCAAGTAGAACAAAAAAGCGCTATTTAACCGTTTTTATGCAAAAGTCTCAGTCTGATCTTAACGCGGTCGTTTTTCTGCATAAAATAACCCCCGGAAAGTTAATTTTCCGGGGGTTATTTTATGTAGAGCGTAGCTAAGTTATTAAATGATTTCTAACTGTTTTTAAGTGCCGGATTAGCCTTGATGCGTACCAGTTGATAAGCAACCAGCATCACAAAGATAATTGCGCCAATAATATCTGTATTACCACCGGGATACATTAAGCAAATACCGGTAACCAAAGAAATAAGTCGCAGGATTGGATTCAATTTAAAAAACCAATAACCGATTAATCCGGCACCGATGGCAATCATTCCCGTAATCGCTGTTATTAACATGATGATCACTTCAACAAAGTTAGTGTCAATTAATAATAGCTGTGGTTGGAAGACGAACATGTACGGAATAATAAATGCCGCAATCGCCAGTTTGGTCGCGTTAACCGCTGTGCGAATAGGAGCACCGCCTGAAACCCCTGTCGAGGCGAATGCTGCCAAAGCCACAGGTGGTGTAATATCTGCGACAATACCGAAATAAAATACAAACATATGCGCCGCTAAAATAGGAACTGCTTCGTTAGCAGGCAATATATGATTAATGGCAACAACGGCAGGTAAGGCAATGGTTGATGTAATGATATAGTTAGCCGTTGTGGGTGAACCCATCCCGATAATTAAAGACGTCACCATCGTAAACATTAGGGTGAGTAAAATTTGCAGCTGCAAATTGCCGGATGCCAGTGCGCCGGCCATATCCAGCAAGCCATTACCCATTTTTAAGCCCAAGCCTGTTTTTGTGACGACACCGACAATGATCCCCGCGCACGCACACGCAGCCGCTACACCCAGTGCTGTACGGGCTCCGGAGGTGAGTGCTTCAATGATTTTCGGAAGAGTAATGCGTGTGTCTTTGAGGAATAAAGAGACAACAATCGCCGAAACAATCCCTAACAATGCCGTTCTTTCAATACTAAAGCCTTTAAAAAGCAGTAGGACAATAATAAGGATCGGGAAAAGTAAATGCAGGCGTTTTAAAACGAACTTCATTTTAGGGATCTGATCGTCAGGAAGTCCAAGTAACCCGGTACGTTTTGCCTCGAGGTGGGTCATGATCCAAATCCCTGAAAAATATAGTATGGCCGGAATAGTGGCTGCCTTAGCAATATCCCAATAGGGAACGCCGGCAAACTCGATCATCAGGAATGCAGCTGCCCCCATAATAGGTGGCATAATTTGTCCACCGGTAGACGCTGCAGCCTCGACTGCACCTGCAAAGTTTTTGTTATACCCAAGCTTTTTCATCATAGGTATGGTGTAGGAACCTGTAGTGACTACGTTAGCGACCGAACTACCTGAGATAGTACCTTGTAAGGCGCTCGAGAATACGGCGACTTTTGCTGGTCCACCAACTCGCTTACCTGCAATAGCCACTGCTAAGTCGTTAAAGTAATTTCCTACCCCGGTCTGCACTAAAAATGATCCGAAGAGTAAGAATAAGAAGATGTAGGTAGAGGATACTTGTAACGGGGTGCCTAAAATACCTTCTGTGGTAAAGAACATGGCTTTAACCAATTGGTGCTCTGTTAGACCACGGTGGGCAAACATGCCGGGCATCGATTGACCGAAGTAGGCATATAACAAGAACGCAACTGAAATAATGACAATAGGCAGTCCTACGGCACGGCGGGTGGCTTCGAGTGTCAGCAAAATAGCCAGCGAACCAATCACAAGCTGTGCGCCTGTAATGGTGCCGACGTGTCGAACGAGTGTCTCGTAGTACATTGGCCAATAGCCACAAACCAAAATCGCCAGTAAAATTAAAATTAAATCGTACCAAGGGACGTGATTTTTTGCTGTCCCGCGTTTGGCCGGGAACAAGAAGAAAATGAGCGATAATGCAAAGCCTAAATGCACTGTACGTTGGATGTATGCTGTAAACTGCCCAAAGACGCCAGTGTAAATTTGGAATAATGAGAAGCTGATTAACGCGACAAAGACAATACTTGCCATGATTCCGGTTAGGTGGCGGGTACGTGATTCGACATCAAACTTCTCTAATAACGCTGCATGCTCTTCAGGGGTTAACTCTTTCTCTTCAGCAATGTCAACGTCTCGTGCCTTATCAGGATCAGTGGGTTTGTTTGGATACTTTTGAGTCATGAATTAATGGCTCCTTCCATAAATAATAACGTGGTAAGTTTTTAACCTTGATTTCTAACCAAGCGCCGGGTTTAAAGTATTGATTAAAATATACTTGGTGCGCTTTGTCATTTTTATCGAACCACAAAAGACGATGCTTAGATACTGTTTTGCCGTTTCGGATAATCATAGAAGGCATTATTAAGTTTAGGTTTTTGATGTGGTATTTGCCATTTTCAGTGACAAATAGCGCACCGGGTGGTGCATTTGACGGCATGCCTATGCCAAACTCTTCAAAAATAATGTCTGTTTGTTCAATCTCATTTTGTTCATTGACGCGGTATATTTCAACAACATCTTTATGGTGTATCGAATGAACAAAAATAATACTGAATCGATTGCCCGGTTCAATAGGTAAAAGAGCTTCTATTTTTTGTGTCTTGCGGTCTGAAAAAACTAAGACGAGTTGGTGAGATAATGCTCTTATTATTACTAATGCAGTAAAAATAACAAGTAGGATAATTACTATCCCGATAAAAGTTTGTTTTTTTCTAAAAACGATTTGTTGCATAGTATTTAAAAAAGTCGATAACTAATGTTATCGACTTTTTAATTGGAATAGATGTTTTATTATTTAACTTCTAAACCTTTTTCTTCATAATACTTTTTAGCACCGGGATGTAAGTCGAAACCAACACCATCTAATGCTTTGTTTAAAGAAATTTCTTTTGCTTTAGCATGTGAAATTTTATCTACGTTTTCATAAATTGCTTTAGTGATGTTGTAGACAGCATCTTCAGGAAGATCTTTTTTTACTACTAACATCGCTAACACGGCAACAGTGTTAACGTCGTTGGCTAGACCATAAGTACCTTGTTTGATCGTATTAACACCATAGAAAGGGTACTTATCGATAAGCTTCTTAGCTTCTTCGCCGTCGATAGGTAGTACATTGACTTTTGCAGTGGCTGTTAATTGCTCAACGGCACCGGTTGGTGTACCTGCAGTAATAAAGGCTGCATCAATATTGCCATCTTGAATACCACCCACAGACTCACCGAAATCTAAGTGCTGTGCTCGGATATCATTCATGTTTAGGCCGTAAACCTCAAGAATTTGCTCTGCACTCACATAGGTACCGGAACCCGGCGCACCCACAGAGACCTTTTTACCTTTTAAGTCATTGACTGTTTTAATGCCGGACTTATCCGTTGTAACGATTTGAACGGTTTCCGGGTAAAGAGAGCCAAGAGCTTGGATGCCTTCGACTTTCTTACCTTCAAAGTTATTTACACCATCAATCGCATAAGCTGCTACGTCAGTCTGTGTGAAAGCGATTTCAGCTTCGCCGTTATTTACAGCAATGATGTTATCCGCAGAAGCGTTAGAAGACAAAGCATCGGTTTTGATGCCGGTTTCGTCGCTAATAATCTTAGCGATTGCACCACCTAAGGGATAATAGGTGCCGCCTGTACCACCGGTTAACATACTTAAAAACTTAGGGTTTTCTGCTTGCGCTGTGGCAAATATGGAAGACACGGCTAATGTCGCTGTAAGTAGAAGTTTTTTATACATAAGGGTTTCCTCCAAAAATATAAGTCATGTTAATTTACCAAGCGTTGAGCACTTTGGCTATTATGACTTTCACTAGTTAGTATTTATCAGCTTTTACAACGTTTTTTAGAAAAACGGCTGTCAGCTAAAAATAAAAGGATGAAAGATTGATTTGCTAACCTTTAATCTTAAATACTTTATTCACATGAACGATACCATATTTACTGGGTTTGTAAAACAAAAATTTTCAAATCATCTTGAGTGCGTGTTTTATTAAAGGTGTTTTTATGCAATATGAAGTGTTTTTGTTAGCTTTTATCGATTTGTTCGATTGCTTCAGTGAGTTCGAGCCAGCGTTCTTCCAGTTGGTTTTTCTGCGCTTCCAATTGCCCATGCTCACTTAATTGCGCTATGCGATTGTCTCGATTCTCATCGCTATAGAAGTTTTCATCACTCATAGCCTTTTGCAGTTCTTCAAGTCTTTCTAACGCTTTCTCCAGTTTGCTTTCAATCTGCTTCAGTTCCTGAATCAGCGGCTTTTTGAGAATACCTAAACGTTGTCTTTCTTCAGCTTCTTGGCGTCTTCGGGCTCGGCGGTCGAGAGGTGTAATCTCGTCTGTGGTGGCTAAACGATCTTGTTGCTTGGCAAGGGTTGATTCTTGGCGTTCAGTCGCCTTTTTGTCCGTAAGCCATTGCTGATAATCATCTAAGTCGCCATCAAACTCGCTGATGCTGCCATCGGCGACGATCATCAACTCATCAGTGGTGCTACGGAGTAAGTGCCGATCATGTGATACAAGTAGGATGCTGCCTTCAAATTGGGTTAGTGCCCTTGCTAAGGCTTCACGCATATCAACATCCAAGTGGTTGCTCGGTTCATCGAGTAGTAGGAGGTTGGGCTTTTTCCAAACCAGAAGAGCAAGGGCTAAACGAGCTTTTTCACCACCGGAAAAAGGTTCGACCTTAGCGAGGGCTTGCTCACCAATAAAGCCAAAGCCACCGAGGTAGTCGCGTAAGCTTTGCTCGCGTTCATTGGGAGCAATGCGAATCATATGCAACAGGGGAGTGGCTTGTGGGTCCAGCATGTCCAGTTGCTGCTGAGCAAAATAGGCGATATTAACGCCTTTGGCAGTCTTGATGGTGCCACTTAATGGTTCTAATTCACCCACAAGCGATTTAATAAAAGTAGATTTTCCTGCACCGTTGACCCCTAGCATGCCAATACGAGCTCCCGCTCTAATCATCATGCTGACGTTTTTTAAAATTGGCTGAGTGGGCTCATATCCAAGGTCTATTTTATCAATGATAATTAGCGGATCGGGCATTTGTTCGGGCTGTGGAAGGCTAAAACTAATCCCTGAGCTTAGTTGCAGCGGTGCGAGCTTTTGCATGCGATTAAGAGCCTTTACTCGGCTTTGTGCTTGTTTGGCCTTTGTCGCCTTGGCTTTAAAGCGGTCAATAAAAGACTGCATATGTTGAATCTCTTTTTGTTGCTTTTCATACGCCTGCTCATGCTGAGCCATGCGTTCAGCCTGCTGCTCAATAAAGGACTCATAATTGCCGCGGTAGCGTTGCAATTTATGCTGTTCAAAATGCAAAATAACACGCGCCACATTATTTAAAAACTCGGTATCGTGGGAGATTAGCAGTACCGTGCCCTGATAGGCGGCAAGCCATTGCTCCAACCAAGCCATGGCATCTAAGTCCAAGTGGTTGGTCGGCTCATCCAAGAGTAGTAAATCGGAGGGCTTCATCAACGCACGAGCAATCGACAGTCTGACCTGCCAACCTCCGGAAAACTCACTGACGGCTTTATCCCATGTCTCAGGTGCAAAGCCTAAACCTGCTAACAGCTGTTCTGCACGCGACTCAGCAGACCAATGACCAGCATCGCTTAAGGCGGTTTCTAATTCGGCAATGGCCATACCGTCATCTTCTGACACCTCGGCTCGTGCTTTTTGTAAAGCGCGTAAACGGCTGTCGCCATCAATGACAAAGTCTCTAGCAATTTTTTCCTGACCGTACACGTCCTGACTAACAGCAGCAATTTCCCAGCCTTGTGGGATCGTTAAGGTGCCTGCATCCTGTTCGATATGTCCTTGAATTAAGGCGAACAGGGTGGATTTGCCGGCACCGTTTTTACCGACAATACCGACGCGCTCACCGGGGTTGATAGTGAATTCTGCCTCATCTAATAACAGTTTGGTGCCACGACGAAGGGTTAAGCCTTGGGCTTTGATCATTGCTTTGCAAAGTCCTTTATGATGTTTGAGATGCGAGTGAATTGATGGGTATTTATTTTAGCATCAAAGCAGCAGCCCAAAATCCGCTAGTCAAATTTGCTGTAGTCTGAACTTTTGAAGTGTCCGCTTAAGCGCTTTATTTATCAGAGACTGTGAGTGTAAAAGCAAAAGCCTCGGTCGGTGCCGAGGCTTGAATAAGGTAAGTGTTATCAATACTATTTAGTACTATCGCTTAACTTGAGTAACTCAGTTTTAGTTAACATTAAGATAATACTTGGGTCAAATTCAGTTTCTAAAAAGATAGGCTCTAACTGCGGGAAGGCACGATAAAAATGCTCCATATTAAAGCCGATTTCTAAGACCACAAAGCCATCTTCATTTAAGTATTTAGGGGCTTGCTTGAGGAATTTACGCACCACATCCATGCCATCATCTCCCCCATGCAGTGCCAATACCGGCTCATGTCGATACTCATCCGGTAATCTACGCATGCTTTGTGTTGTCACATAGGGCGGGTTGCAGATAATCACATCGTACTTATGATTACTATCGAGTGATTTAAATAAATCACTTTCAATAATACGCACTCGATCCTCGAGTTTGTACATGTTTACGTTGCGCTGCGCTAATAAAATCGCATATTCGGAAATATCAGCCGCATCGACTGTACTATTAGGGAAAGTCAGTGCTAGTAAGATGGCTAAACAAGCTGAGCCGGTGCACATATCCAGCATGCTCATGGGCTTTTCAACGTCTTCTACCCATGGTGCTAACTCATCTTGTACAATCAGCTCGGCAATCGGGGAACGGGGGACGATCACGCGCTTATCGGTTAAAAAGCGATGTCCTTGCAGCCAGGCCACACCGGTAAGATGCGCTAAGGGCATGCGGGTGGTGACGCGCTGATGAATCAGGTCTAAGATTAATTTTTTTTCACTTTCAAGTATGCGCGCATCAATATAGGGCTCCAATTGATCCAGTGGTAAATTCAAGCGCTCTAGCACCAAATAAACCGCTTCATCCCAGGCATTGTCATTACCATGACCGAAGCTTAAGTCTGCTTGATTAAAAGATGATACGGCATAGCGAATTAAGTCACGAATTGTTTTAAGTTCTTTATAGCTTTTGGTGCTCATCGTAAAAAATACCTCTGCAGATAAGGCGCCTAGTCGAATTTAGTACATTTGAAAAAAAGCTATTTTAGCATCAAAGAGCGGAGCCTAGGACTGAAAGGAAGTTTGATTTTTGCAATGCAAAATCACAGCTATCAATCCTGAGTGGCGAATGAATGGAGTGATTAGTGAAAAGCAGGGTGTAATGGTGGCCAATGACTTGGCGCTTTAGTTATGGAATGATAATTAGTTATGTAGCCCCTATGTCACACTCGTTGTCCGATCATTTTAGGTTTAACCTAATTTGTAGCTGCTAATTAGCTACTTTAATCAAGCCCGTCATTATGCTAGAAGATAAAAAACAGTTACTTTCGCTGAAAGCGAAGCACAGGTTAGAGAAAGCTACTCAGAATGTCGTTTCACAGATGCCGAAATTGGCCGATACTTGAAGTATAAAGCTTGATGATGAAAGAATGTTGGATTGCTCGTTGTAATTTTAAATTACTCACAATCTCTTAAGAGGTGCATGATTCATGCTTTTTGTGGTGCGAGCGGAGAGACTTGAACTCTCACACCTCACGGCGCTGGAACCTAAATCCAGTGCGTCTACCAATTCCGCCACGCTCGCACTTAGTTGAGTAGTTAGTGCGACTTGATATGTCATCACGTATCGACTAACTAAGCATTTAATTATAGGGGCTAAACGCTACCACGTCAAGTGTTTTTGTCGCTTTTGTTACTGTAAGCAATTTGCCCCTACAATTGCTGCAAAAAAGCGACACTATGCAGCTATTTGCCAGTGGCTTTAGGACCTTTAAGTTTTTTTAAAGCCTCCGTTTTCTTGAGCCTGAGCATATTGGCATCATGCTCAATCATGGTCTCAGCAAAGAGTTGCCAAGACACAATAAATAAAGCGGTGAGAAGAGGGCCAATCACAAAGCCATTAATCCCAAACACACTTAAACCGCCCAAGGTAGAAATTAAAATCAACCAGTCTGGTAGTTTGGTGGACTTACCTACTAAGATAGGGCGGAGTACATTATCCGTTAAGCCAATCACAAAAAAGCCAAAGAGTAACAGCACCACCCCTTTAAAAATCGCAGCGCTGGCAAGAAAATAGACAGCCACCGGGAACCAGATTAAGGCACTGCCTACTGCAGGTAAGAGCGATAAGAAAGCCATGATAACGCCCCAAAGAATCGCCCCCTGCACTCCTAAAAAGGCAAAAATAATACCACCCAAGGTCCCCTGTACTATGGCAACCAAGATATTGCCCTTAACCGTGGCTTTAACTACTGTGGTAAAGCGCTCAAATAAGGCATTACGATATTCGTTGGTTAAAGGGATGGTGTATTTAATTCGATCAACTAATTTTGGCCCATCTCTAAAGAAAAAGAACATGGCATACAGCATCACACCGAGGGCCGCAAAGAACCAAAGCGTGTTCTGCCCGACAGAGACGGCTTGGTTGGCTGCGGTGCGGCTGATGTTGGCAAGTGAGGCCTGTATTTTTGTCTGGATATCAGCTAAATCGGTGATTTCAAAATAACCCAAGGCATTATCTAGCCATGAGGGCATGCGCTCAAGAATGGCATTAGAGTAGGTGACGATGTTAAATTTACCGTCTCGCACTAACTCGTAGAAGATATTAATCTCTCTTATCAAGGCGCCAGTAATCAGTAATAAGGGAATCAGTGCCAAAAAAATCCATAAAATGAGCGTGATTAATGCCGCTAAGTTACGGAATCGTGGCATTTTACGCTGAATCCAGGTGTGCAACGGCCAAAAAATAACGGCAAAAATTACCGCCCAAAAAATTGAGCCGAACCAAGGCATAATAGTGGCAATAAAGCCAATGGTTACCAGAATCAGTAACAAAACAAAAAAGCTGAGATTGGCTTTGGCTGTAGACATCAAATCTCCTCGGATTGCTTGCGTTGAATAGCTTATTATATATGCTATTCATCAATTGCGTGATGGCTGGAATTTAATCACAAAAATGCTGAAAATAGCGATTGCGCAGAGCTGTATTTCAGTCAGTGATGCCGCTTAGCTTGATTGCGCATTACTACTTTAGTCATTGGAATTGCTGTATGTTAAAACAAAGCCTTAACTTTAGAAGTAATAATGTATTACTTAAGTATCTGATGTTGGTGGGTGTCTGTCTACTGCTATCAGCCTGTGCAACGAATAAGACACCGCCCTCGCAACCTGAAAATATCTGTGCCATTTTTAATGAAAAGCCGGATTGGCATCGTGCTGCTATCAAAAGTCATCAAAAGTGGCGTGTGCCACCGCAAATTTTAATGGCGATCGTGTATCAGGAGTCGGGTTATAGGCATGATGCACGACCTCCTAGACGGTGGTTTTTGGGTATTATTCCCGGCACTAGAGCTAGTTCCGCTTATGGCTATCCACAGGCTAAAGATGAGGTGTGGGGCGATTATAAGCGTGAAAATAGTGCCTTTGCTAGCCGCTCTAATATGAGCGACGCCTTGGACTTTATTGGTTGGTATGCTGATAAAGCCCAGCAACTGAATGGCGTTTCTAAATGGGACCCTTATGCGCTTTATCTAAATTATCATGAGGGGTGGGGCGGTTATAGACGTGGCACTTATAAAAATAAAGGCTGGTTATTGCGAGTGGCGCGTATAGTACAAGACAGAAGTGAGCGTTATGGTGCCCAATATGCCCAATGTCGCTCTTAAGCTCAGCTACGTTGAGTCTTAAGGGCTTCAGCGTGGTAACTAGCTATTTAATTAGCTGCCATTGAATATCTGCGACCACTGGGGCGTGATCGGAGGGACGTTCTAAACGACGCGGCTCCTTGTCAATCCAGCAGGCTTTGCAGAGCGCTTTGAGGGCATCGCTAATCAGAATATGATCAATGCGTAGACCGGCATTGCGCCTAAAGCCCATCATGCGATAATCCCACCAGGAAAAGCTTTTTTCCTCTTGTTCAAATAGCCTAAAGGCATCATGCAGGCCTAAGTCCATCAGCTTTTGTAAGGCAGCACGCTCTGGCGCTGAAATTAAAATATCGCCTTTGTAGCCATCGTGTACATCCCGATCTTCGGGGGCAATATTAAAGTCGCCGGTAATGAGTAGTTGTTGATAGCTAGCCATTTCCTCCTCGAGGAAGCGGTGCAGTTGCTCAAACCAAGCGAGTTTATACTCATATTTATCGCTACCGACGGCGCTACCATTAGGGCAATAGACATTGATAATACGGATTGGACCCTGCGCCGAATCAAAGGTGGCAGCAATTAAGCGTTGCTGAGTGTCTTCATAATAGGGGTTGTTGCGTACAACATCATGACCTTTATGGCGACTGATAATCGCTACCCCGTTATAGGTTTTTTGACCTGACCAACAGGCCTGATAGCCTATCTCCTCAAAAGCGGCTAAATCAAAGAACTTATTATCCTGTTTTAATTCCTGTAAACACAAAATATCGATAGGGTTTGCTTTTAACCAGTCAATAACTTGGGGTAGACGTATTTTTAAAGAATTGACATTCCAAGTGGCAATCATCGTTTTTTTAACTTAAATTCAAAGACTCTCTATATTAACAATCAAGGCAGCAATTTTGCTATTTGTCGTCATAACAGCGCAAATTACTCCCAAACTTCACTAAGATAGAGTTATTTTTAATCGATTTTTAGGGGTAATTAATGCGCACTAAGCATGCACCCGATCCTGAATTTGATGTACCCATGATGGTTGAACAAGGTGATGTGCTGTATTTGCACTTTGACAGTCCTTGGGCGCAAGGGGCGATGTCTTTATCCGATCCGAACTCATTGGTGTTTTTATATACGCAGCAAATGTGCGCTTGGATGTTATTTGAAGCGGCCGATAGTGAGTCGGCGATTGCTTTGTTGGGCTTGGGGGCGGGGAGTCATTTTCGCTTTTTACAAAAGCATACGAACTCACCCGTGTTGGCGGTGGAGTGGAATGAACTGGTGATTATGTGTGTGGAGGACCATTTTCACGTGGCAACAGATGAACGCTGTCAGATCGTGGAGGCGAATGCAGAAAAGTGGGTGCATGAGACCTCAGTGCAGGGGCAATATCGTTTTTTAATGGTGGATCTCTATGATTACACAGCCGAGGGACCAGTTTGTAGCTCCAAAAAGTTTTATAAGGGTTGCGCCAATATCTTAGGGAAAGACGGGATTGCGAGTTTTAATCTTTTTGGGCATCATCCAAGTTTCCCTAAGAATTTGGCTAATATTCGTGCTGCCTTTGATGGGCGTGTGATGATGTTTCCCGAAACGGTGGATGGTAATCGCGTGGTGCTAGCCTTTAAGGGGGCGAACAGGGTCTATCGTCGTGAGGAGCTAGCGCTGAGGGCACAACATATGCAGCTGATTTACGGTTTGCCGGGTGCGGAGTTTTTAGATAGTTTGTTACAAGAGCCTGCAAATCATTTTGTGATTCGCGATAATAAAATTATTATTTAGTATTTCTTGAATATTCTCATAAAAGGAGAGGTATTAATGAGTCGTTTTAGTAAAAAGCACCTAGGTCTGGTATTAGGCCTTAGTTTAGGTTTGGGATTAGCTGCACCCACAGCGGTGATGGCCAAGGATAAGTTCGTTGCCATTACCTCCATCGTTGAGCATCCGGCCTTAGATGCGTTTAAGGACGGTGTGGTTGAGGGTTTAGGTGCCGAGGGCTTTAAAGAGGGCGATAATCTCCGTGTTAAGTTCCAGACTGCTCAGGGTAATACCGGCACAGCGGCTCAAATTGCTCGTCAATACGTAGGTGAAAACCCAGACGTGATTGTGGCGATTGGCACACCTTCTGCGCAGGCGGTAGTGGCAGCTACCAAGAGCATTCCAGTCGTGTTCGGTGCGATCACGGATCCGATTGCGGCCCAGTTGGTTAAGGAGCGCGGACCCTCCGGCACCAATGTCACCGGTATGTCGGATGAATTACCGTTGGAGTCTTCGATTGAGTTGATCAAAAAGGCCCTGCCTGAGGCTAAACGCGTAGGTATGGTGTATAACCCTGGTGAGGTTAACTCTAAAATTGTGGTTGATCGCTTAAAGGAATTGATGCCTCAGCATGGCCTGAGCTTGGTTGAAGCTTCCGCCCCACGTACGGTAGATGTTGGCTCAGCAGCGCGTAGCTTAGTATCCAAGGCAGATCTGATTTTCTCCACCACGGATAATAACGTGATAGCCACTTATGAATCCTTGACCAAGGTTTCTTTAGATTCAAAAATACCGTTAATTGCATCGGATACCGATAGCGTACCGCGCGGTGCGATTGCAGCTTTAGGTCTGAATTATAAGCAGTTGGGTGTACAAACTGGTCATATGGTGGCGCGTATCTTAAATGGTGAAAAGCCAGGTGATATCAGTTGGGAAACCTCAAATGAGCTTGCGATTCATTTAAATAAAAAAATGGCTGATCAAATCGGCGTTAAGTTGAGTGATGAATTACTAAAATCTGCTGAGAAAGTGATCGAGTAATTTACAATTGGTTATAATTTATGCGCTAAGTGAATCAATATTGTCTCGATGGCAGTCATTGATTACTTAGCGCTTATTTTTATATGACTTCGGAATTGCCTGATTAGGTTTTTTAGCCATGTCCTTATTAGCTTCATTAGGCGCTTTAGAGCTGGGCTTAATTTATAGCCTTGTTGCTCTGGGCGTTTTTATTTCGTTCAGAATTCTGCGTTTCCCTGATTTAACGGTTGATGGTACCTTTGCTACGGGTGGGGCGGTTGCTGCCTTGATGATTAGTCAAGGCTATGAGCCTTTTATGGTGTCGCTCTGTGCGGCCTTGGCGGGTGCGGTGGCGGGTTCCATTACCGGTTGGTTAAATACCAAGTTGGGCATTATGGATTTGCTCGCCAGTATTTTGATGATGACGGCACTGTATTCGATTAATTTGCGCATTATGAGTGGGCCGAATATTCCATTGATTTTTGATGAGACTGTGTTTACTAGCACCGTGCCAGCCGCAATCAGTGATTATCTATGGCGTCCTATTTTGTTGACCTTGATTTTAATTAGCGTTTTGCTATTGTTAAATCTATATTTCTCCACTCGTTCTGGTTTGGCCATGCGGGCTACGGGTGCTAATTTGCGGATGGCGCGTTCACAGGGCGTTGCAACTGACCGCTCCATTATCGGCGGTATGGCGTTGTCTAATGCGATGGTTGCGTTGGCGGGTGCCTTATTTGCACAATCCCAGGGTGGGTCGGATATTTCAATGGGTATCGGTACCATCGTGATTGGTTTAGCGGCGGTTATTTTAGGTCAGAGCGTGATTCACGCGCGTCGTTTTTTGTTTGTGTTGCTATCGGTGATTTTTGGTGCGATTGTTTATCGATTCTTTATCGCCTTTGCCCTAAATAGTGATGTCATCGGCTTAAAAGCGCAAGACTTGAATTTAGTGACGGCCTTGTTAGTTACCATTGCCTTGATTTTGCCTAAACTTAAAAAACTATTGCTCAAAAAGTGAGTGCGTGATGCTTGATATTAAAAATATTCATATTACGTTTAATCCAAACACGCCAATTGAAACTAAAGCCTTACGCGGTGCCTCGCTTGCGATTGCCGAGGGTGAATTTGTCTCGGTGATCGGTTCAAATGGTGCAGGTAAAAGTACCTTATTAAATGCAGTGGCTGGTGAGCTGCGGGTGGATAAAGGGCAAATCTTAGTTAATCAAAAGGATGTGACTCGTTTGCCCGTATGGGACCGGGCCAAGCAGGTGGCACGAGTGTTTCAGGATCCGATGGCGGGAACCTGTGAGGATTTGACGATTGAGGAGAATTTGGCGCTAGCCTACAGCCGAGGTCAAAAACGGGGCTTAAGAGCGGCCATTAAGCCAGCAATGCGTGAGTTTTTCCAAGAGCGCTTGGCCATTTTAGGATTAGGACTGGAGCATCGTTTAAGCGATCGTATCGGTTTGTTGTCTGGCGGACAGCGTCAGGCTATTAGTTTATTAATGGCGACCTTGCAGCCTAGTCGGATTTTGTTATTGGATGAGCATACCGCTGCCCTCGATCCGCGTACGGCCGCTTTTATTCTGGGCTTGACCGAGAAGATTGTCGAAGAGCAGGGGCTAACCACGATGATGGTAACCCATAGTATGAAGCAGGCCTTGGAGCATGGTGATCGTACGGTGATGTTGCATCAGGGCAAAGTTGTGTTGGATGTGAGTGGTGAAAAGCGCGCCCAAATGAGCGTGAGCGACTTATTGGAAATGTTTGAAAAGGTGCGAGGTGAGGTGGTCGAAGACGATGCCTTGTTACTCGATTAAGCGAGTAAGTTCGTTTATGTCAATTGGCCCTAAAGTGATTGCGTACTTTAGGGCTTTTGTTTTATTTATGGTTGAGAATGATATTCGATAAGCTTAAAAAATGCAAAAATGATTGCCTAGGCAATTAGATTTACGATATAATGTTTTTTTGCTTTTTTACATGAGTAATTCGGTGTCGAAGCACATAATTCTCATAAAATAGTTGTAACTGTGGTGAGTGCGTGGTTGTTAGGAGCTAATCAATGATTAGCTTCGGTGCTCCGAATACACCCCATCTCATTGTTTAATTATTCTTTCCAGACTGCTACTCGGTGAGCTATTGGCTAGCGCCGAGTTGAGAGCATATAGATAAGTAAATAGGTCATTCATGAAGATAAATCAAGCTGCCACACGTGGCCTTATGGTGGCATTAAGCTACACTGCATTTTTGACGTTGAGCGCCTGCTCAGAGGATGCTTCAGAGCAGCAAGCACCGCCGCCCATGGCTGTTAGTGTGGTTGAGGCTAAAACTGAATCTACTAAGGTTTATACTACCTTGCCGGCTCGAGTCAATGCACTGAAAGATGCGCAGATTTTGGCACGTGTTACCGGTAATATTGAATCCATTGAGTTTGAACAGGGTGGCCGCGTGAGTGCGGGGCAACTGCTATTTAAGATCGATCCTAAACCTTATCAGGCGGCTTATAATCAAGCAGCGGCGAGCTTAAAGCAGGCGCAAGCGACGGCCCGTAGTGCGAATGCCTTAGCCAAGCGTTACCGCGGTTTAGTAAACTCATCAGCCATTAGCCGCCAGGAATATGATGATGCGATGGCTAAAGCCGGTCTGGCTAATGCTTCTGTTGAGCAGGCTCAGGCAGCCTTAAATAATGCAGAAATTAAACTCGGCTATACCAAGGTTGAATCACCGATCGATGGTATTGTAGGCCCCGCATTGGTGACGGAAGGGGCATTGGTCAGTGAGAGCAGTGGCAGTCCATTAGCTATCGTACAGCAGCTTGATAAGGTGTATGTCGATTTTAATCAGACCGTTAATGAGCTGAGCCAATTACGTCGCGATCTAAGTGAGGGTAAGCTCAAAACCCTAGGTGACGGGGTGGCTGAAGTTGAGTTGGTGATGGATGACGGCAGCCTCTATCCAAACAAGGGTCAGCTCTTATTTACCGGCGTGCAGGTCAATCCCGGCACGGGTCAGGTTCAGTTGCGCGCCACCTTTCCAAACCCTGATCATTACCTATTACCAGGGATGTATTTGCAAGTGCGTTTAGCGCGGGCTTCGGTAGATGATGCGATTTTTGTCCCTAATCAAGCCATTCAGCGTACCTCTGAAGGCGGTAGTAAAGTGATGTTGGTTGATGAGGAAAATGTGGTACGTGACAGCCCAGTGGTATTAGGTCAGGAGTTTGGCGGGCGTACCCTAGTATTAAGCGGTGTCAAGGTCGGTGATAAGGTAATTACTGAAGGCTTTACTAAGATCCGTACTGGTCAAACGGTAAGACCACAGCTTAAAGGCGCTGCCCAACAAGCTCAACAAGAGCAGCAGGCTCAACCGGCTGAAACAGCGGCAAGTCAGGCCCCTGCCGAGCAGTCTGAACAGGGTGCCGATACTGAAGCGGCTGCAGTAGCGCAGTAGGAGCTTGATTAATGTCTAATTTCTTTATTCATCGCCCGATTTTTGCCTGGGTGCTGGCTATTCTTATCTCCTTTGCTGGTTTACTGGCGATCCCAAATATGTCGGTGGAACAATATCCTGATGTGGCACCGCCCGCCATTACCATTAGTGCAACCTATCCTGGCGCTTCTGCCGAGGAGGTGTCACGTTCGGTGGTCAGTTTGATTGAAGATGAGCTCAATGGTGCCGATGGGCTACTGTATTATTCTTCAACCGCTGATGCGAGTGGTCGTGCCAGTATCGTCGTTACCTTTGAACCGGGGACCGATCAGGATTTAGCGCAGGTGGACGTACAAAACCGCGTTTCTAATATTCAATCCTCCTTGCCGCAAGCCGTGTTGGAGCAGGGAGTACGCTACTCTAAGGGCTTAACCAGTTTCTTGATGATTGTATCAATGTATTCGGATAATCCGGATATTGATGCGGCAAGTGTGGCTGACTACATCACTCGTAACGTTAAAAACAGTATTTCCCGTTTGGATGGGGTGGGTAATTTTCAGCTTTTCTCCGCACCGCGGGCAATGCGTATCTGGGTCGATCCTGAGAAGTTGAGTGGCTATGGTTTAACCATGACGGATGTAACGGCCGCCTTGCGCTCACAAAATATCCCCGTCGCAGCAGGTATTTTAGGTGGTCCACCGACTGATGCTGACTTGATGACAACAGCCATTACCTCAGTTAATGGTGAATTGACGAATATCGACGAATTTAAAAACGTAGTTTTACGTGCCAATGCTGATGGCTCATTAGTCAGAGTTCAGGACGTGGCACGGGTTGAAGTCGGTTTAAGCTCCTATAGCTTTAATGGTAAATTGGACGGTAGACCAGTTGCTACCTTTGCAATTAATCTGGCGGCCGGTGCCAATGCCTTGGAAACTGCTGCACTGGTGCGCGCAGAGATGGAGTCACTGTCACAGTATTTCCCAGATGGTATCAGCTATGCCATTCCTTATGATACGGCGCCCTATGTTAAGGAATCCATTCTGAAGGTAGTGCATACCTTGCTTGAAGCGGTGGTGTTGGTATTTGTTGTGATGTTTTTGTTTTTACAAAATGTCCGTTATACCGTGATTCCTGCGCTAGTCGTGCCTATTGCCTTATTGGGTACGCTCGCGATCCTCTGGATGGTCGGTATGTCGGTCAATACCATGACCATGTTCGCAATGGTGCTTTCTATCGGTATTTTGGTGGATGATGCCATTGTGGTGGTGGAAAACGTGGAGCGGATCATGATGGAAGAGCGGATTCCGCCGCTCCAAGCCACCATTAAAGCCATGCCACAAATTGGTGGAGCGATTGTCGGTATTACGCTGGTGTTGGTGACCGTGTTCTTCCCATTGGCCTTTATGAGCGGCTCCTCGGGTGTGATTTACCGCCAGTTTGCTGTGGCCATGGCAGTGTCTATTGCGTTCTCGGGCTTTTTTGCTTTGACCTTTACGCCGGCACTTTGTGCTACTTTCCTTAAGCCGGTTACTGTTGGTGCGCATGATCGTCGCGGATTCTTTGGTTGGTTTAACCGTAATTTCGATCGCATGACCGAGGGTTATACCTCGTGGGTTGCCAAGCTAGTTAAGCGTGGCGGTCGGATGATGTTTATTTATCTGGCCTTAACCATCGGTGCCTTATGGTTTTTTGTGCGGATGCCAGGCTCCTTTATGCCGGACGAGGACCAAGGGGTGGTGATTACGAACGTGGAGTTAGCTTCGGGTTCGACCGCAGAGCGTACGGAAGCAGTGCTTGATCAGGCGCGTGTATTTTTTGAAAAAGAAGATGCGGTGGAGCACGTGGTATCCATTCGTGGTTTTAGTTTTAATGGTACAGGGATTAATGCCGGTATTATCTTTACTCCGCTTAAGGACTTTAAGGATCGTACCGCAACAGCGCAGGAAATTGCTGGTCGCGCCACCGGTGCCTTATTATTCGGGGTGCCTGATGCCACGATGTTTAGTGTGATGCCGCCACCGATTCCTTCTTTAGGTAATGCCTCAGGTTTTGATATGTATTTACAAGACCGTGGGACCTTAGGTGTTAATGAGCTACGCGCTCAGGCCGATCAATTAGTTGCTTTGGCTTCACAGAACCCTAAACTTAATAGTGTGCGTATTGCTAGCCTAGGTGCCGGTCCATCCTTGGAGATTAAGATTGATCGCGCTAAAGCGATGACTTATGGGGTTAGCTTCCCGGATTTGGCGCAAGTACTCTCCTCTTCGCTCGGTGGTGCCTATTTAGGTAAGTTCCCGAATATGGGTCGGATGCAGGATATTTGGGTGCAGGCAGATAATCCTTTTCGCCGTTCACCGGATGATTTATTACGTCTTAAAGTGCGTAATGCCACAGGTGATTTAGTGGAATTATCCAACTTTGTTGAGGTGCGCTGGAGCCTGGCACAAAGCTTAGTACAACGCTATAACAGCTATTTTGCGGTTAATATCAGTGGTTCCGCAGCGCCCGGTGTGGCGAATGGTGAGGCCATGGCAGAGATGGAGCGTCTGATTAGGGATAATCTGTCGGCCGATATCGGTTTTGAATGGACTGGTTTATCGTATCAAGAGATTGAGGCGGGTAACCAAGGCTCGATTTTGATGATACTTTCGCTGTTCGTGGTATTCTTGGTGCTGGCTGCGCTTTATGAGAGTTGGAGTATCCCACTATCGGCGGTGATGATTGTGCCACTTGGTTTATTGGGCTCGGTTGCGTTTGCGTATCTCTTTAACTTGTCCAATGATATTTACTTCCAAGTCGGGGTGGTGACGGTGATTGGTTTAGCAACGAAAAACGCCATTCTAATTGTTGAGTTTGCTAAGGATGCCGTGGCTACGGGTCAACCGTTATTTGAGTCAACAGTGCGTGCCGCTCGTCTACGTTTGCGACCGATTTTGATGACCTCATTTGCCTTTATTTTAGGTGTGACCCCATTAATGATCGCAACAGGTGCCGGTGCTGCAGGTCAAAGAACCTTAGGTACTGGGGTTGTGGGTGGTATGATTGCTGCGACTGTGTTCTCGATTTTCATGGTACCGATTTTCTTCTCGGTGGTCTTGAAGATCTTTAAAACTAAGCCTAAGCTTTTAGGTGCGCAAGTGGTTGAGCAGCAAAGCGAGATGCAGAGTCGCGAGGAAAAAGATTTTATTTACTCCGAGGCCTATCCTGAGTTAGATCCTTATCGTGTCGGATCCGACGATACTAATCATTCAAAGGATGATGGTTCAAAGCCTGGTGACGACACGAATCAAACGCGTGAGGAATAGTTTGTGAAAAAATTATCAATACTCAGTGTCAGTCTGATGTTGGCGGCTTGCTCATTAAATCCTAAGTATGAGCAACCGCAGGCACCCGTTCCGTCAGCCTATCCTGGCGCCTCGGCGGCGCTGCCGGCTGGTATGCTTAGCGGTGCCGATCTGGGCTGGCAAGAAGTCATCCGTGAGCCTCGTTTACGGGCATTGATTGAATTGGCGCTGACGAATAATCGTGATATGTTGATTGCGATTCAACGGGTTGAGGAGGCGCGTGCGCTATATGGAGTTCAGCGTAGTGACTTGCTACCGCATATTGGTGCTACAGCTCAAGAAAGCGCACAGCGTCTGCCCCCAGATATGCGCATGCCTGGACAGGATAGTATTAGTCGTAGCTATAGCGCGGGTTTGGGCATCACCGCCTTTGAGCTGGATTTGTGGGGTAGAAAGCGTAGTTTAAGTGAGTCGGCCTTTGAGCAGTATTTAGCGACTGATGAGGCGAGAAAAAATGTGCAGTTGAGTCTGATTTCTCAAGTTGCCTCTACCTATTTTACTTGGCGCACTGCGCAAAGTCAGCAGGATCTGGCGCGTCGCACCATTGATGCCTATCAAGCGAGTTATGATTTGGTGAATCGTCGCTTTAAGGCAGGGGTGGCTTCTGGTTTAGAAAGAAATCAGGCGCTCACTACCTTGCAAGCTGCCAAAGCTGCCCTAGCCGCTGCTAATCGTCAGGTGCTGGTAGCGTCTAATGCCCTCGATCTCTTGATTGGACAGCCGCAGCCAGCTGACTTACCGGCAGCGGTGCCTTTTGCTGCGGATAATTTAATCGCTGAGATTCCGGCGGGCGTGTCTTCCACACTCTTAATAAGACGTCCTGATATTATTGGCGCCGAGCATCAACTAAAAGCAGCGAATGCTCAAATTGGTGCAGCACGGGCAGCGTTTTTTCCTAGCATTTCCTTAACCGGTTTATTAGGCACCATTAGTCCGCAGCTAAGTGGGCTGTTTGATCGCCAAACTGAGACTTGGTCATTTAATCCGAGTATTAATTTACCCATTTTCACCGCTGGCGCATTACGCAATAATTTAAACTTAGCCGAGGTTCGCAAAGAAATTGCCATTCTCAATTATGAGAAAGCCATTCAAAACGCCTTTCGTGAGGTCTCCGATGCACTCGCTGGTGAAGCCACTTATAAAGAGCAGTTGGATGCATTGCGAGAGCAGCAAGCGGCAGCTTATCAGAGTCTGAATTTATCTGAGCAACGCTACCAAGCCGGTGTGGATAGCTTTTTACAGGTGCAACAAGCGCAAATTACGCTATTTAATACGCAACAGAACTTTTTACAGCTTGGTTTGGCTTCATTGATGAATCGTTTAGAGCTATATAAGGCCTTGGGTGGTGGTTGGACTGCTACTACGGTTACTAGCTTAGCAGTGCCGACGGCTGAGGCTGAGTAAAAGCCGGCGCATTAAAAAAAGTGCGTTTTTAATGTCTAAAATAACTGGCTAAATCCAAGCATGTGTTTGGATTTAGCCTTTGAGTGGTTATAACTATTGTGGAGTCTTCATGGATTTAGGTGTTAATATTGATCACGTTGCGACACTTCGTCAACAGCGCAATGTCGCTTATCCCGATCCGATTCGAGCAGCCTTATTAGCCGAAGAGGCTGGCGCCGATGCCATTACGCTGCATTTGCGCTTTGACCGTCGTCATATTCAAGATGCGGATTTATATAAAATGCGTCCATTACTGCGTACGCGCATGAATTTAGAATGTGCTATTACCGATGAGATGTTGGATATTGCGCTTGACGTAAGGCCGCATGATGTGTGCTTAGTGCCTGAACGAGCAGAGGAGTTAACCACTGAGGGTGGCTTGGATGTGGTGACTCGTTTTGATGAGGTAAAGCATGCGGTCGCACGCCTACAGGATGCCGGTATTCGTGTGTCACTCTTTATCGATCCAGAGGAGCGCCAAATTGAAGCGGCGGCCCGTACCGGTGCGACTGTGATTGAAATTCATACCGGCAATTATTCACAAGCCACGGAAATTCCAGCCGAGAGTGAGCAGGCGGCGGCTAAGGATGAGATCGTTGCCAAGGAATTAGAGCGTGTACGTCTGGGAATGGTAGCAGGTCTGGGCTTGGGTCTTAAGGTAAATGCCGGTCATGGCTTACACTATAGCAATGTGCAGAATATCGTTGCCTTGGGTGGTTTTAATGAATTAAATATTGGTCACGCCATTGTTGCTCAAGCCATTTTTGATGGGTGGGAAAAGGCCGTGCGCGATATGAAGGCGTTACTTAGAAGCACGGCCTGTGTTTAATTTGATAGGGAGATTAAGATGGTCGATCAGAAAGCAGCCATTGATTTGCTACTTAAGCGCAATTCGATGAAGTTAGTGCAGGCGCCGGGCCCTTCGGACGAGGAACTGGCGACGATCCTGCAGGCCGCCATGACGGCCCCTGATCATGGGGCCTTGCGTCCGTGGCGTTTTAAAGTGATTCGCGGTGAGGAAGCGGTGCAGCAGTTTGCAGAGCTTTCTTTTAAGCATCGTCAAGCCTCAGCGATGCCTTTTACTGAAGAGAAATTAGCTTCAAGTAAAGCTTGGCTTGCTGATGTGCCTTTGATCATTGCCGTTGCGGCCCAAATTAATCATCAAGTCATTGAGAAAATCGACGAAACGGAGCAATTATTGGCGACAGGGGCGGCCATGACACAAATTCTTAATGCGTGTCATTTCCTAGGCTATGGCGCCTTTTGGAGTACGGGTATTGCGACCTATATCGAGGATTTTCAGACAGCGATTGGTTTTGATCCCTTGGACTATCGCTTTATGGGCTTTATTGCGATTGGTACCCCCAAAATGGGGATTCCTCAAAAAGAGCGTCCAAACTATCAGGACTTTACGACGCTGTGGACTGGCTCAGGGAATTAAGCGTAGCCTTTAATGGTAATTACTGACTGCATTTTTTCTAATTTGTCGTTATGCTACAAGTTATTTTAATAATCTATAGTTTAGATCTTAAGTAGTTTTGTTGGAGGACGACATATTATGAAGAAACCTTTCCGTTTATCAGCACTTTTTGCAGCGACCGCTTTATCATTCGGTTTGGCCGCTTCCGCTCATGCTGAAGTGGTCAAAATCGGCTTTGTAGGTCCTATCACTGGTCCTTTGACGCAATATGGTGATATGGTACTTGAGGGTATGAATACTGCGATTGAGGCAGTGAATGATGCTGGCGGTATTAATGGTAATACTTTCGAAATCGTGCGGGTAGATGACGCATGTGAGCCTAAACAAGGTCCAATCGCAGCGAATAACATCATCAACCAAAAAATTGGTTTTGTGGTTGGTCCAGTGTGTACCGGTGCCACCGTTGCTGCGGCGAGCATTTTAGATGAGCAGGGCGTGGTTACAATTACACCATCCGGTACGGGTCCAGTGATTACCGATGACAAGAATTTCCACTTTATTTTCCGTTCCATCGGTCGTGATGACCAGCAGGGTCCTGCGGCGGCCGAGTACATCATCAATGTTGCTAAGCCTCAGCGTTTAGCGGTATTGCACGATAAGCAGTCTTATGGTCAGGGTATTGCCGCTTCTGTGCGTGATGAAGCAAAAAATGCAGGCGTCAATGTGGTGATGTTTGAGGGTATTAATGCCGGTGAGTCTGATTACTCTGCAATCTTAACCAGTATGCGTTCAAATGACGTTGATTTTGTGTATTTCGGTGGCTATCACCCTGAGATGGGTTTATTACTTCGTCAGGCCAAAGAGCTTGGCTTTGAGGCACCGTTTATGGGTCCTGAGGGTGTAGGTAACCCTGACGTAAATGCGATCGCCGGTGATGCGGTTGAGGGTATGCTCTTAACCTTACCAGCAGACTACTCGGCTCGCCCTGAAAACGCTGAGATTGTTGAGGCTTTCAAAGCCAAAAACCGTAATCCTTCTGGCGCTTTCCAGTTGACTGCTTATGCGGCTACCCAAGCTATTCTTAAGGGTATCGAAGAAACTAAATCCACCGATCCTGAGAAAGTCGCTGATTGGTTACACGCCAACAAGGTATCTACTGTATTAGGTGATATTAGCTGGAACGAGCAGGGTGACTTAACGGAGTTCGTGTTCGATGTGTTTAAATGGCATGCTGACGGTTCTAAGTCTTTAGCAAAGTAATTAATTAAAACGCAGCATATAGTAGTATCAAGGCACTTGGGTGGTTTTGCTGTCCAAGTGCTTTTTTATGTAGCACAGACTTAGCATGTCGTCTGCTTGCAATCGATTATCTAGGTATTGTTAGTCATCGCCCATCCCTTTAGCTCAATTGACTGCATAGGCATCTATTTTGTAATGCGCCGCTTAAAGCATTTTTAATGCACGGGTTTTAATATAAAATGAGCTATTAAATTATTAAGGCGATAAGGGATTGGATACAGTTTCTTCATATTTTAAGCAAACCGCTCAAGGGCATTTGTCAATTACTGGTGAATGGGTATTGGCAAATTTCGGCGAGCTAAAGCAGTTAAAGTCGGAGCTGAGTCAGGCCTTGGACGGCGCTGAGACCATCGATTTTTCCGAGCTGCAGCACTTGGATACCAATGGTGCCTATTTACTGGTGAAGTATTTAGGCGCAGAGCGTATCGAAAGCGTGTTGGATGATGCTTCACTTGCGCCGGCATTTCGCGCTTTATTAGCGGTGGTTCAGCAAAGTATCACTGAGGCAGGCGAGCACCAGCCCGAACTCAAACAGCACAGTGCCATTGCTTTATGGTTAGATCGTATGGGTCGACGCACCCTTGATGCTAAGAACGAGGCGGTACGTTGGTTCGCTTTTTTTGGCATGGTGCTAGAGGGTATGTGCCTTAACTTTTTACAGCCTCATAAGTGGCGTTTGACCTCGGTCATCGCTCATATTGATGCCAGTGGCTATCAAGCGGTACCAATTATTTTTCTATTGAATTATTTGATTGGTGCGGTGGTGGCTTTTTTGGGCGCCACCGTGTTGGAGCAGTTTGGGGCGACGATTTTTACCGTACATTTGGTTGGCTTTGCCTTTATGCGTGAATTTGGCGTGCTCTTAACTGCCATTTTAATGGCCGGACGGACCGCTAGTGCCTTTACTGCACATATCGGTTCGATGCGCTTACACGAGGAAATTGATGCGCTCAAAGTCAGTGGGGTGAATCCTATTCATGTGTTGGTATTGCCGAGAGTAACTGCCTTATTGGTGAGTCTGCCTTTATTGACCTTTATTGCGATTGGTGCAGGTATTTTAGGCGGGATGACAGTATCCATCTTTATGCTCGGTATTTCACCCACCTTATTTGTTGAGATTTTGGTTGATAAAGTCGGTTTAAGGCATTTTTTAGTGGGTATGTCCAAAGCCCCTATCTTTGCCTTAGTGATTGCCACCACCGGTTGTTTAGAGGGCTTTAAGGTTAGGGGTAGTGCTGAGTCCTTAGGTCGACAAACAACCAATAGCGTGGTTAAGTGTATTTTCCTGGTGATCTTGATTGATGCCTTAATGGCGATGTTCTTTATGGAAATGGGGTGGTAGTGATGCAGCAGTCTCAAGTACCCAAGCCAGACCCTAAGCAGTCTAATGATGAGCCCGAGATCGTCATTAGGGTGCGCGGTTTACGCAATCAATTTGGTTCACATGTGGTTCACGATAACTTGGATTTAGACGTTTACAAGGGCGATATTCTTGGCGTGGTGGGAGGATCCGGTACGGGTAAATCAGTGTTGCTGCGCTCCATCGTCGGCCTAATCACACCGGCTGCCGGTGAGGTCACGGTCTTTGGTAAAACCTTAAGTGAGCTCTCGGATAAAGAGCGTGATAGCGTTGATCGACAGATGGGTGTACTGTTTCAACAAGGCGCCCTTTACTCCTCCTTAACGGTCAAGGAAAATATTGCCTTTCCCTTAATTGAGCAGTTAGGGATGTCACGCCCTGAGGCTGAGGATTTGGCCTTGATGAAGATTTTTTTAGTGGGTCTATCAGCGGTAGCTGCCGATCGCTACCCCTCGGAGTTATCGGGCGGTATGATTAAACGAGCGGCTTTGGCTCGCTCATTAGCCTTGGATCCGGCCATCTTGTTTTTAGATGAGCCGACGGCCGGTTTAGATCCTATTAGTGCCGCTAATTTTGATGAATTGATCATGACACTTAGAGATGCGCTTGGTTTAACCATCTTTTTAGTGACACATGATATGGATACTTTGTATACGGCATGCGATAAGATTGCCGTACTCTCAGACAAGAAAGTGTTAATTTCTGCACCCATTGAAGAAGTAAAAAAAGTTGATAATGAGTGGATTCAGGAGTACTTTAACGGCCCGCGTGGTCGTGCCGCCTACTCATCTCATCAGCAAGAAGAATAGTTTTTTTAAAGGTAAGCTATGGAGCCAAAAGCAAGGCATATTTTAATCGGTTTTTTCACCGTACTGATTACCGTGGGTATTGTGACTGCGGTTTCTATCTTAGGTAAAATCACCACTTCTCAGAAGTGGCAGTATTTTATTATCCAGTTCAATGAAAGTGTGAGCGGTCTGTCTAACGGCAGTGCCGTTGAATATAGCGGTCTTAAAATCGGCGAGGTAGAACGACTGGAGCTACAGGCTAATCCTAATCTGGTGAATGCCTATGTCAAATTAAACGAGGACGTTAAGGTACGCTCCGATGTGGTGGTGATGTTATCGCTCGTGGGGGTGACGGGTCAGTCGGTGATTTCAATGTCCGGCGGTAGCCCTGAGGGCATGCTGTTAGAGGGTGATCGTGATGATCGTCCGATTCTCTATGCGACACCATCACCGCTGTCTAAGCTCTTTTCCAGTGGTGAGGGTTTAGCTTCCAGCTTAAGTGAAAGCTTGATTCGCTTCAAGAAGTTATTAAGTGATGATAATATCAATCACTTTGCAGGTATTTTGGCGAATGTGGAGAGTTTTACGGGTTCGCTTGCCGCAGAAGGGGATTCGCTGCAATCAGCAATTCGTGAGGCAGATGAGCTCATGGCTAATGCTAATGAAGCAGTGGCTTTATTTAAAGAGTTTAATTCAAGTGTAAATCATCTATTAAATGAACAGGGTGCTAAGGCGATGGAGTCAATGACCACAGCCATTGATTCTGTGAAGCAAGCCTCGGAAAATATTAAAAAGTTAGTGATTAACTCACAAGGCAAACTATCCAATAGCTTAGAGGGTTTAGAGCAGGTCGGCCCGGCTCTAAATGAGTTTAAGCGTGGTATGAGTACCTTTAATAATTTATTAAGAGATTTTTCAGAAAGTCCGGGTCGCTTTATTCTAGAGGGCGAACAGCTTAAGGAGTACAAACCATGGTAAAACAATCAATAGGTCGAATCATGTTGTTAGGTGCCTTGGCGACCTTAGTCTCGGCTTGTTCAATTATTCCTAAAAGTCCGAAGCTCACGGTCTATCAATTGCCTCAACGGGCGCAGGCAGTTCAATCATCAACAACGCTTAATAAGGTATTGCGTGTGGCCATTCCTTATAGCCGTAACTATTTAGATACCTCGCGTATTGTAGCGGTGACGCCTGAACATCATATGGCTGTGATGGACGGTATTCGTTGGGAGGATTTAGGGCCAATTGTCTTTAGAGATAGTTTAATTCGTGCACTTCGCAGTGCAGGTATTTATCGAGCGGTGATTAATGATGATACGCCCTCAGGGGATTATGCATTACGCAGTGATTTGCAAGATTTTCAGGTAGACCATAGCGTGCAACCGGCGACCGTCGTGATTAGCTTGGATGTCAATTTGACTAATCTTAAAAACCCGAACGAGCCGACGAATACCCGCAGCTTTACTGCGCGTGCAGCTTTAGCGGCGGCATCGGATGAAGCGGTGATTGAAGCCTTTGCTGATGCGAATCAGCAAATTCAGACGCAGATCATTGAGTGGTTAAGCAGTCAACCAAGCGCCAGATAAGTTTGTCGAATGATGGCGGGGGATAGCCTGTGGCAACAGATTAAAGGCGGTGCTGATGAAGCAAGCACCGCCTTAATCATCTGATGCTTTAAAAGAACAAACTCAGACTATTGACACTTAAAGCTAATGTAGTAGGCATCACCCACTGAGCCAGAACCGGTCGGTGCGTGCTGCTGAATATTGGTCGCTTGTAGTGGGGAGCATACACGATTTGCATTGCTTTGGCAGGTGGCCCAGTCCGGTGCTGAGGTCGCATTATCTGAGCATTGAAGACCATAAGAGTTATTATCGCTCAAATCGATTTTGCTGGCGCAGGCTGATAATATGACAGGGACCGCGATTAAGAGTAATTTTTTTAATTTCATAAGTAAAACTCCGAGCCTCTTCTTTTCTAAACAATTGGATTTTATCAATAGTTTAGCTCAAATCCTAGTGATACACGCTGAAAGCGCCGAATAAGCCTTTTTACCATTGGGCTGAGGGCACTCGCAAGAAGAGGTTACATTTGCTTGCTAATCTGTTGCTGAATCACTGCTAAGATAAACTATACAATAAATTGTTGTTATCTTTTCTTATCCTTTTAAGGAGCTATCTGATGAAGAAAGTATTACTCCCAGTTTTATCTGCCTTGATGTTAAGTGGTGTTGCTGTGGCTCAGGCTGTGGCTCAGGATGAGGGTCCTGATAATCGCTCTGCTTGGGCCAAATCTCAAGATATGTATGTTGAGCCTACGCTACGTATTACGGAAACCACAATTCCTGTGACGCCTGAGCAAGCAGCTCAACAAAATTTAAATGTGCGTGAAGTACCTGCGGGTACGGCGACTGCGCAAAGCACGACCACCGTGGTTAATCCCGATGGTCAGGTTGTTGGACAAAAAACGGAGCCTGCGAGCGGTGTAGCTGCGCCTGCAGTGGTTGAGCCTGCCGTTACGCCTATGCAGCAACAGGGTGCGCCGGTAGAGGACTTATCTAGACAGGTTAAATAGGTCTTAAGCAACTAAGTCGCAGCCATAGCCACACGGAGCCTGTTGATATGATCAACAGGCTTTTTTGTGGCTGGCTAAAATTAGCCAGCCACCGCATATTACTTTGCGCATAAGCTAAACTCCTCATGTTGAGGCAAAGAGCGGTAGTTGATGCTATGACAGAAAGTGTAGCCACCGATAGCGCTGCGCAGCAGGGCGAGAGTGCGCATCTTGAGTTGCTCCACGAGCTGAGCGAGGAGCAATATGCAGCTGCGACCAGTGAGGCTTCTGCTACGCTCGTGTTGGCTGGTGCAGGTACTGGCAAGACACGCACCTTAATTGCTCGCTTAGGCTATTTGCATAGCATTGGCTATTTTAATGAGGCAAGGGTCTTGATGTTAGCCTTTGCTAAAAAAGCCGCACAAGAGATGTCGGAGCGTATTGAGCAGTTGCTTCCCAGCGTGAGTGAGGCAGTCGATGTGAGTACCTTTCACAGTTTGGGCTTGCAAATCGTAGCCAGGGTCACAGGGCGTATGCCACGCTTAACTGAGCTAAGCGAGGCAGATGCGTTGTCACACTTTATTCGTCAAGGTTTTTTTGAGCTATGTGCGAGGGATTCAGCGTATTTAAAGGCATATTACAAGTGGCTTAATCTATCCAGTCTTGATAATCTTGCCGCTCAGTCATTGCGTACGCTGAATGATGAATACACACGTCATCGCGGTGAGTGGATATGCGCCAATGTGCTTTATCAATTAAATATCGACTATTTTTATCAGCCACTGTATGCCCAACCCCATCACTGGACCAAGTATCAATGCTATCGGCCGAGCTTTTATTTAGTCAATGAGGGCATTTATCTTGAGGTCTATGAGGTGGCTGAGCAGGCGCTTAGTGCATCGCAGCTAGCCCATCGCCAGCGGGTGAGTGTGCTTCATACGACCCAAGGTACCACTCATATTGAGTTGTTCGTGGGTGAGTCCTTAGCGGATTTTTATGCGCATTGCCTAAGGCTACTGAGTCGTCTTAAGAAGCCTGCCAGGCACCAACGCAGGCCACGAGCTAAGTCATTACGACTGGGTCGTTCAGCTTATCATTATGAGCACTTAGTGGCACAGCTCTGTCGTTGGTTGCCTTTGTTTAAGCATCAGCAGAGTTGGCCAGATTTGAGTCAAAGCCCATTAGCTGATGGGCATTTATTAAATGCCTTATTGGCACCCTTATGGCAGCGTTATCAAGCTCATTTAGCTGACACTGGCACGATTGATTATGAACAAATGATTAGCTTGGCGAGCGATTATGTGCGCTCCGGGGCTTTTAAGGTACCTTGGAGTGAGGTGATGATTGACGAGTTTCAAGATATTTCGGCTGAGCGGGCTGCGTTAATTCAAGCCATGCGTGAGCAAAAGCCCTCGCTGCGCTTATTTTGTGTGGGTGATGATTGGCAAGCAATTTACCGCTTTGCTGGCTCAAACTTACGCTTTACCACCGACTTTGAGCATTATTTCGGTCAGGTGCAACGCTATGCGCTAAGTCAGACCTTTCGCTTTGGTGAGTGTTTAAGTCGAGAGTCCAGCCGTTTTGTGCTACAGAATCCGCTCCAAAGTCGTAAGGCCTTATATGGGCAAGCAGGGCATCAGCAGCCCTTGGTCTTATGTTGCACCAAGGAACTGACTGAGGGGGCTTTGCTTGCAAGGATTTTTGAGTTGATTCAACGGGATGCGGCGGGGCGTTTAACTGGGGGTGCCCAAGAGCGCTCCACGGTGTTATTGTTATCACGTTTTCATCATTTTTTACCCGCCGCCAAGACCATGCAAGCGTGGTCGCGGCAATTCCCCAAGTTGACGTTGTTACAGGGCACGGTGCACGGGGTCAAGGGCAATGAAGCGGATTACGTGGTGTTATTAGCGATGAATCAGGGGGAGTTTGGCTTTCCTTCGACAAAGCAGAGCGATGCATTAGTTGAGTACCATTTGCCTCCGCCTGAGGACTTTCCTTATGCAGAGGAACGGCGCTTATTTTATGTGGCTTTGACCAGAGCAAGACAGCAGGTTTATTTAATTTATGATGAGGATAATGCCTCGGTGTTTATTGAGGAGCTCAAAAGAGATTACCCTGTTTTACACTTAAAAGAGTTAATGCAGCAAGCAGGATTACTTAAAAAGCCTCGAAAAAAGGCATGGCAGCGGCTTAATATTTTCAAAGTTAGGTAAAATAGAGCCCATACTGTTTTGGAACCGCTTCTCTGCTATGCGATTTATTATTTATTTTCTGATTTTTGTCTATTTTTCAAGTAACTATGACAGCTTTTTTATCGGCCTAATAGCCGCTATTGGCGCAGCTTATGGTTGGCGCTACTTAAAAAATCGTATGCAAGCCTCTGAGCCTACAGCAGGTGCTCGCTCTTGGGGTGAAAATACATGGGGTAAGCAGTCCACACGAGGCGCTACCTCCTATGATTTTGGTCGGGGTCATATACGTTCAGCTATTTTCCCAAACGAGGTATTTACACCAATTTCATTTTATGTGGCTGCTTTGTTTTTGTGTTTAGGACGTATTGCTAAGGCAAAAGGAGTAGTACACGAAAGGGATATTGATTTAGCCAATCGGGTGATGAACCAATTGCGCTTACCTGAGGCTTTGCGGAGTGAGGCCAGAAAGTTTTTTAATCAGGGTAAGGACTCAAGTTTTTCCGTCTCGGATCTGGTGCTGGAGGTAAAAAAGCAGTTTATTGCTTTTCCAAACTTCCAACGTATGTTTTTTGATATTTGTTTGAGTGCGGCGATTTTGGATGGGCGTATCATCGCTTCGGAAAAAAGCATTATTCGAGATTTATTCCCTTTAACCGGGGCGCGTCCGGAGCTGTTTGATGATTTTATTGGGCAGTTTGAACAAGGCGCAGCCTTTGGTCAAGAGCGTGCTCATACAGGCTATGGCGATCATGGGCAATCACATGGTCGCTCATCACAGGACCAAGGTTGGGGGCGTGCGACCAAATCAAAATTGGCAGAGGCCTTGGCAACCTTAGGGGTGACGGAAGATGTGCAGCAGGATGAATTAAAGCGTGTGTATCGTCGCTTAATTAATCAATATCATCCAGATAAATTGGCTGGTCAAAACTTACCTGAGGGCTTAGTTGAGATGGCCAAGGAAAAAACGCAGCAGATTATCTCATCCTATAACTACATTATGGAGTATAAGGGCTGGTCGCGCTAAGGCAGTATGTACTCGTCGCTGCTAAAACTGCCTCAGCGACAGCTAATAAGGTGGCTTTGGATTAAAATGCTGATGACTCTTCGTTGTAGGCGAGTGCTGCTAAGGCCGCTGCGAGTATCTCGCCGGAGGCGCAGAAAAACACTAGCGTATCCCCGTCATTTGCATTATCCAGTATGCTGCTGATCTCATCCTCGGGATCGTTTAGTTCATGTAGCTCAGCCACATGCACAGAGCCCATTTCAAATCGCTCCTCCGGCAGTATCTGAGGGATCAGCTCATAATCAGTAGCAGCGATCACAAAGCATAAAAAGAGCTGGCTACCCTCAACATTGGCACGTAACTCTAGGCCGATATCCTCAAGCGTGTCGCCCTGGTGGGCATTGATATGACGATGGAATGTTGTGCTTAAATAGTCTTGCATAATCTAGTCGCTGTGCTCTAGTCACTACTCAGTCATGAGATTGGTCGGTGGCGGTAAATCTTGTGGTTTAGGCGCAGCAGGTCCTTGATAAGAAGCGGGATGTTGGGCACACGCCGCTAAAAAGCTTGAAGCTGTTAAAATAAACAGTAGTTTTTTGATTTTATCCATATGCTGTGCTCCAACGTAGTTAATCATTCATTGTAGTGTATTTTTTAATCCATTTCACTGTCGAGGTCTATTGTACGTAATGCGCAAAATTATTCATATTGATATGGATGCATTTTATGTGTCCGTTGAGTTGCGCGATAGACCGGAGCTTCGGGGGCAGCCGGTGATAGTGGCTTGGGATGGCGCGCGTTCGGTGGTGTGTGCCGCTTCGTATGAGGTTAGACAGTATGGTGTGCATTCTGCTATGTCGGTGGCGCGGGCAAAGCAGCTTTGTCCACAGGCGATTTACATTAGTCCTGATTTTTCAAAGTATCGTGCCGTGTCTCAGCAAATTCATGCGATTTTCAGACAGCATACGGATTTAATTGAGCCTATTTCACTGGATGAAGCGTATTTGGATGTGACTGAAAATAAATTGAATATCCCCATTGCCACAGAGATAGCACAGTTGATTCGTCGTGATATTTTTGCAACAACGGGTTTAACTGCTTCAGCAGGTGTGGCCCCAAATAAATTTATTGCAAAAATTGCTTCCGATTGGAATAAGCCGAACGGGATCAAGGTGGTTTCACCGCAAAGGATGATGGAATTCCTATTGCCCTTACCGGTGCAGAAAATTCCTGGGGTGGGACGGGTGACCCTAGCAAAAATGCATCGTCTTAAAATTTATACGGTGGAGGATATGAGCGCTTTTAGCTTGGGTGAATTAGCGCATCATTTTGGTAGCTATGGCTATCGCTTGTATCAACTCGCTAAAGGCATTGATCGTCGTCCAGTGAAGGCTCAGCGTGAACCAAAACAAATATCCGCAGAAAATACCTTTATGCGTGATTTACAGGTGGCGGAGATTGCCGAAGCGCTGGCGCCAATTGCAGAAAAAGTGGCAGCGGTGGCCCAGCGTAAGGGGCAGTTTGGCTATTGCGTGACCCTACGCCTAAAAACCGCTGATTTCAGAGTGATGACCCGCTCCATCACGCTTTCCCATGTGTTGCATCAAGCGGATGAGATTTTGCAGCAAGCCTTGCATTTATTAGAGCAGTTAAGCCCCGAAGAGAAAGCACAACGCTATCGCTTAGCAGGAATTGGCATTAGTCAATTCCTAAGCAGGGAAGCAGTAGAATCTCAGCTGAGCTTATTTTAAATGCTTATGGGTTTAGCTTTTGGCGAAGGTTTTTAGAAACCTCAGACATATCGGCACGTCCGGCAAGCTTCGGTTTAATCAGAGCCATGGCTTTACCCATGGCAGCACCCCCGCTCACACCCTCAGCCTGTAACTGAGCTAAAACCTCATCAATTAAGGCATTGATTTCTGCGGCATCTGCTTGAGCTGGCATAAACTCACTTAATACATCAATTTCTGCCTGCTCGGCGGCCGCTGTATCGGTACGACCTGCTTTTTCATAGGCCTGAATGGATTCGCGACGCTGCTTAATCTGCTTATCGATAATGCTGATAATATCGTCGTCAGTCAACTCAATACGCTCATCCACCTCACGTTGCTTGATGGCTGCCTGTAATAAACGTAAAGTACCTAGGCGTGCGCTATCACGGGCTCGCATCGCATCTTTAGTGGCGCTGGAAATTTGATCTTTTAAGCTTTGAGACATTATTTATCCTAAATCATTGGTTGAATTTTGTTTGAATGCCTTTATTATATTACGCTTATGCTAGAAAAATAGAATCACGTAGGAATTGAGTTTAAGCGAATGGCAGCATTTATTATTCAGAAGAGCTACATACCTAAAGCGCAGACGGATGTAGCGCAATTATTTATGGTTTTGACACGCTCAGCCCAAGCAGAGGATATTGCGGCGGCTGATGGGGTGTTAAAGGTGTTATCGGCACGCTTTCCATCGGCTGTGTTATTAAGTATTAGCTTGAGTGAGGCAGATGCCTTGCCACCTGGGCTATCTGAAGCCGAAGAAGGTGCTTGGTTAGAGCGTATACAGCCACAGTGGTTGAGGTTTATTGCTGAGCAGCAGCGTCAATATGGCGTTGAGCCTGCGGCAACAGCCATTGTCGGCGTGGGTACCTTAGGCGCCTTGGTGTTAGAATTGGCCAAGCTTGAGCAGCCAGTCGCTGGTCGTTTGATCAGTTTTGGTGCGCGCTTTATTCGCTTACCTGAGCAACCGCTTTCACTGGCTCAAACCCTACATTTATTGCATGCGGCTAACGATGCCGAGGTAGCTGCTAAGCATAGTCAGATTGCGCACCTGGCCATTCAAAACCTGGCAGCTGACTCAACCCTGGATGTGTTGCAGGGCATTGAGGATTCGCTTGACCCTGCGCTCATTACACAGCTGCGAGTACGTCTTGAAACCTGCATCCCCTTAAGGATTTTAAAAGAAATACAGGCCGCCACCGGTGCATAGGGTGTGACTTGTTATTAACTGATTAAGGGGCGCTAAGGCCCCTTGTTACTTAAAAAAGCAGCTTATGCCTCGTTCATTTGCTCCTCTGGGCTGAGTGGTCGTTTACCCAGTCGGTTTGCAATCACGGCACACACCATCAACTGTAGTTGGTGAAATATCATCAATGGTAAAACAATGGCGCCAATCGGCATCCCGGCAAAAATAATTTGTGCCATGGGCAATCCACTGGCAAGACTCTTTTTAGAACCGCAAAAGAGGATGGTAATACGGTCGGCTAAATTAAACCCTAAGCTTTTGCCGATCAAGTGACTGGCGCCCAAACTTAAGGCTAAGATCAAGGCACTCACAAGCAACACTGCAATCAGCGCTGAAATCGGTGTTTGATGCCATAAGCCCTCATTGACTGCGTGTGAGAAAGCAGCATATACCACCAATAAGATTGAACCCTGATCGACTACTTTAACTAAGCGCTTATTTCTCAGTAAAAACTCACCTAAATAGGGTCTCAAAAAGTGACCTATAGCAAAGGGCACAAATAATTGGAAAATGATTTTAACGACCGACATGAAGTGAATGCTCGGTACCTGATCGCTAAAATCCGTCAAGATCAAGGCTACTAACATGGGAGTCACAAAAATGCCCACAATACTAGAAGCAGAGGCATTACAAATGGCAGCAGCCAAGTTACCGCGCGCCATGGAGGTAAAGGCAATGGCCGATTGCACTGTGCCAGGCAGCATGCAGAGGTATAAGAAGCCCAAGTAGAGGGTGGGTGTCATCAAGGGTTCGAGCAGCGGTCGCAGGACGATGCCAATCAGTGGAAAGAGCACAAAGGTGATGCAGAAAATCACGATATGGATGCGCCAATGCATGATGCCTTGATAAATTGCTTGCCGTGAGAGACGGGCACCATGCAAGAAAAACAGTAGTCCAATGGCGAGTTTGCTAAGCCAATCAACGGCTATCTCACCCTGCCCATGAGCGGGTAAGATAGTCGCGATAATCACAACGAGGGTCAATAAGACGGTGAACTGATCAGGAACTAAGCGTTTAAAGTTAAAATTCATGGCGCTAGGATTTGCTTATTAATTAGGATCCTATAGCTTAGCATTTTCTTAGCGCCTTAGATTCGCTTTTACAGTACATCCGAAGCGTAATCCGCCAGTCTTGAACGCTCACCCTTTTGTAAGGTCACATGGCCTGAGTGTGGCCAGTGCTTAAAGCGATCCACCACATAGGTGAGACCTGAGCTACCCTCCGTGAGGTAGGGTGTATCAATCTGTGCGATATTACCCAAACAAATAATTTTGGTACCTGGACCGGCCCGGGTGATGAGGGTTTTCATTTGTTTAGGGGTGAGGTTTTGGGCCTCATCAATGATCACGAATTTATTTAAAAAGGTGCGTCCGCGCATAAAGTTTAATGAACGTACCTTGATATGCGAGTGGATAAGCTCCTTGCTGGCACTGCGATCCCACTCCTGGAGATTCTCACTATTATTGCCAGAATGCAAGAATTCGAGATTATCCTCTAAGGCCCCCATCCAGGGTTGCATTTTTTCCTCTTCGGTACCGGGTAAAAAGCCGATATCCTCACCCACTGGTACCGTTACGCGGGTCATAATGATTTCGGTGTAGCGCTTGGTTTCTAACACTTGCGTTAGCCCTGCCGCCAAGGCCAATAGTGTTTTACCGGTTCCGGCTTGACCGAGTAGGGAGACAAAGTCTACCTCTGGACTCATTAAGAGATTAAGTGCGAAGTTTTGTTCGCGATTACGTGCTGTCACGCCCCACACATTGTTTTTCTTGTGAGTATAGTCGCGCACCGTGGCAAGGACTGCGGTTTTGCCAGTAACTTCCTTAACCTGCGCATAAAGCGGTGAATCACCCTCCAGATACACAAATTGATTGACCAAAAACTCAGCACATAGCGGCCCTTTGATTTTATAAAAGGTGGTGCCGCCCTGTATCCATGACTCCATATCCTTGCCGTGGCGTTGCCAAAAATCATTTGGTAGTTGTAATACGCCGTCATAGACTAAGTCTGAGTCCTCAAGCGAATGATCGTTTAGATAATCCTCGGAAGCCAGACCCAGTGCTTTGGCTTTGAGGCGCATATTGATGTCTTTAGAAACTAAAATCACTTCACGTTGGGGTTCCAGTTTGTTTAAGACTTTGCACCACATTCAGAATAATATTGTCCGGCTTATCGGCGGCTAATTCTTGCTGATGTAATTGCTCAAACTTCTGCGTTTCAAAAAAGAGTTGTCCGGTGGCCTCCTTATGGCCAAGGCTATTGAGTGGAATGCCTTGATTGAGATCTTCATGATCAGCAACCAAGGAATCCAGTGTACGGCTCACTTGGCGGGCATTACGGGCGACCTCGGTTAAGCCCTTTTTATTGTGATCAAGCTCCTCTAGCGCCATCATCGGCAAGAAAATATCATGTTCCTCAAAGCGGAATAAGCAGGTCGGATCATGGAGTAGCACATTGGTATCTAAAATAAAGAGTTTATGCCCCTCGCTTTTCTGCTTGGTAGCTGTTTTGCTGTGCTTTTGAGGGACACTGCGGGAGGCCTTTCTAACGGCGACTTTTGTCGGGACGGGCGTTGTTGCCTCCGTACTTGCTTTTTTGTGTGAACTGCTGGCGCTATCGGCCTTAACCATCTCGGCCGCTTTGGTGATCGAGCTATGATCCTCCCTAATTAAAGCCTGATCGACCGTTGTTTCCGTGGCGACAGGGGCCGCTTTCTTCGCTGCTTTTTTTGTCGCACGACGAACTTTGGGCGTTGGAATATCACTCATATCTAAACGAGTAGCAGGTTTTAAGGGTGGTTTAGGAAGGGCCATAGTTTATCTACCAAAAAATTAATAATAAAAGGGCACAGGGCTCAGCGCGAGCTTATTGTGATGCTTTTAAGGTTTGTAGCACCTCGGCCACATGACCAGCTACTTTGACCTTGCGCCATTCGGCAATTAAGACGCCTTTAGGGTTAATTAAGAAGGTGCTGCGTTCAATCCCCCGTCCAATCTTGCCGAACATATTTTTTTCTTTAATTACATCGAATTGCTGGCAGAGCGTTTCTTCAGTGTCCGCAATTAATTCAAAAGGCAAATTATGCTTATCAATAAAATTTTGGTGCGATTTTAACGAGTCGCGAGAAACGCCAACGATCTCGGCATTAAGCGCTGTAAAGGCGTCGTAATGATCACGAAAATCTTTGGATTCATTGGTGCAGCCTGGTGTATTGTCTTTAGGGTAAAAATAAAGCACCAAGTACTTACCGGCAAAGTCCTTGAGATGAATCGTGCCTTCATTGGTTTCTGCACTAAAGTCGCTGACCTTTTTATCGAGTTCAACGGTGTTGCTCATCGTAATAATCTCCTTACATAGTTATCTGCTGAGATAGCAATGCTTGCTTAAGCAGGGTTAATCTAAGCCATCTAATAAGAGTGCTGCCACCACGATGCGATTTTCATTCATCAATACATTGTAGGTGCGTGCAGCGGCTCGGGTATCCATGCACTCAACACCGATTCCCTGGGCGAGTAGTGGTTGTAAAATCGCTGGCGAGAGAAAGCGTTGCTTTTGACCGGTGCCGATGATGATGAGTTCAGGCGCATTATCATAGTGGGGGCGATTGCCATTGTCATCTAAAAAAGCAAAGGGGTCTTGCTCTTTTTTAATTAAGCCGGCGGCCTCAATTAAGGCTTCTGTGGTGACATCCTTTAAGCTAGTCACCTGCCATTGACTGATAGGGCCCTCAGGGCGGAAGAAAATAGCATGATGAAATTTCTGCTCATTAATTTCAATATAATCATCACCATAGGCGGTGACAGTATTAGCAGGGGTTCTTGATTGCAGCTGAAGTTCCACTATGGCTCCTTTTTATTTCAATCTTAGAGTTCAATTGTGACATGTTAATGAATCTAAATCGTCCAAACCACACCTTGGCGCCGGAAAATTTGATATTTTTGCCAAATGAATTGCTCAGTTATCACAGATAGGATAGATTAAAGAGTTTGTCAATACTTTATTAAAATGAGTGATCACTGGTGGAGCTATGAGATCTTTTCCGCGTATCGAGCGTTTACCCCCTTATGTATTTAATATCACTGGCGAGCTTAAGATGGCGGCGCGTCGGCGGGGTGAGGATATTATCGATCTGTCAATGGGTAATCCGGATGGGCCGACACCACAGCATATTGTGGATAAGCTTATTGAGTCAGCGCAAAAGCCACACACGCATGGCTATTCCGTCTCCAAGGGGATTTTAAGACTGAGAAAATCCATTGCGGATTGGTATGAGCGACGTTATCAAGTGCAATTAAACCCAGAGACGGAAACCATTGTTACCATCGGCTCCAAAGAGGGTTTGGCGCATTTGATGTTGGCTACCTTAGCCGAGGGCGATACGGTTTTAGTACCAAATCCTAGTTATCCTATTCATATCTATGGTGCGGTGATTGCGGGGGCAAATGTTCGCTCAGTGCCGATGATTCCGGGTGGTGACTTTTTTGCCGAGATTGAAAAGGCGGTAAGTGAATGCATTCCTAAGCCTAAAATGTTGATTATTGGTTTCCCTAGTAATCCGACGGCGCAGTGTGTGGATTTGGAGTTTTTTAAGCGTATTGTGGCACTGGCCAAAATGCACAATATGATTGTGGTGCATGATCTGGCCTATGCCGACATGAATTTTGATGGCTACGTCGCACCTTCTATTATGCAAGTAGCAGGCGCAAAAGAGGTGGCAGTTGAGTTTTTTACCCTCAGTAAAAGTTATAATATGGCCGGTTGGCGTGTTGGCTTTATGGTGGGTAATGAAGAGGTGGTTAATGCCCTAGCCCGCATCAAGAGCTATCACGACTACGGTATGTTTACGCCGATTCAGGTCGCGGCGATTGCTGCACTTGATGGCCCACAGGATTCGGTGGCCGAGCAGGTGGCGATTTATCAAAAGCGTCGTGATGTGTTAGCCAAGGGCTTACATGAGATTGGCTGGATGGTTGAGATACCTAAGGCATCCATGTATATCTGGGCAGAGATCCCCGATTTCTATAAATCATTGGGCTCCTTGGAGTTTTCTAAAAAGCTATTGGCTGAAGCCAAGGTGGCCGTATCCCCGGGTATCGGTTTTGGTGAGCACGGTGATAACTACGTACGCTTTGCCTTAATTGAAAATGAGCAGCGTATTCGCCAGGCGGTCAGAGGCATTAGAGATATGTTTAAAAAGGATGGTGCATTCAGTGAATGATTTAAAACCGATTAAGGTAGGTTTGCTAGGTTTCGGCGTCGTTGGTAGCGGCACGTGGACAGTGCTTAACCGCAATGCCGACGAGATTGCTCGTCGTGCCGGTTGCCGCATTGAGATTGTCCGTATTGCCACACGCAATCCCTCTAAAGTGAGTGGTGTGCCAGGTCAGGTTCAGGTGGATGCTGACTTGATGGCCTTGGTGCGTGACCCCGAGATTGATATTGTGGTTGAATTAATTGGTGGTTCAACCCTAGCACGTGAGCTGATTCTAGCGGCGATTGACGAGGGTAAGCATGTGGTTACGGCCAATAAGGCCTTATTAGCACTGCATGGCAATGAAATTTTTGAAAAAGCTAGCGCCAAGGGTGTGATGGTGGCCTTTGAAGCGGCGGTGGCGGGTGGTATTCCGATTATTAAATCCATTCGTGAGGGTTTGACGGCTAACCGCATACAGTGGCTTGCAGGCATTATTAATGGCACCACGAACTTTATTCTGTCGGAGATGCGTCGTCGTAATCTAGATTTTTCGACTGCCCTCCAGGAGGCACAGGACTTTGGTTATGCCGAAGCCGATCCGACCTTTGATATTGAGGGGGTGGATGCTGCGCATAAACTGGCGCTGTTGGCGGCGATTGCCTTTGGTATCCAGATTCAATTCGATAAGGTGTATGTTGAGGGAATTAGCCATTTAGCGCAAGAGGATTTTGTACATGCACAGAATCTAGGCTACCGTATCAAGTTGCTCGCTGTGGCCAAGCACCGTAAAGAGGGGATTGAGTTGCGAGTGCATCCAGCCTTTGTTAAGCGCAATGAGTTAATTGCTAATGTCGAAGGTTCGATGAACGCTGTTTTAGTGCGTGGTGATGCGGTGGGCGAGACGCTTTACTACGGTCCTGGCGCAGGCTCTGAACCGACTGCTTCCGCGGTGGTGGCGGACCTAGTCGATGTGACGCGCATGCATCATACGGATCCTGAAAATCGCGTGCCTCATTTGGCTTTCCAAGCCGATGCCTTGGCGGAATATCCAATTTTATCCATTGATGAGGTGGAGACTTCCTACTATTTACGTCTCTTAGTCGATGACCGTGCGGGTGTGATGGCTGAGATTACACGTGTCTTAGCGGAGGATAATATTTCCATTGACTCCATGGTGCAAGAGCAAGTAAATGACGGCAAAGCCACGATTATTTTCTTAACGCATAAGAGTCGAGAGGGCGATATTGACAAAGCGATCGGCCTGATTGAGCAATTGCCTTTTGTACATTCTAAAGTGACCCGCATCCGTTTGGAGCAACTAGAGAAATGAAATACGTTTCAACCCGTGGTGGTTTAACTCCGACTGAGTTTAGCGATATCTTATTAGAGGGCTTGGCGCCTGATGGTGGTCTTAGTATGCCTTCGATTCTGCCACGTATTGATAGCGCCACCTTGGAAGTATGGCGGCGCCTTAGCTATGCAGAATTAGCCACTGAGATTTTAAGTCTATTTATTAGCGATATTCCTAAGAGTGATATACGTGCACTATGTGAAAAGACGTACAACTCGGCTAATTTTAACTCTGAAGAAATTGTGCCGCTTAAAAAGATTAATGACAAAATCACCCTTGTGGGTTTGTCAGAGGGGCCTACGCTCGCGTTTAAGGATATGGCCATGCAGTTTCTTGGTAATATCTTTGAGTATGTGCTGGCTAAACGCAACACGAGCTTAAACATACTTGGTGCCACTTCCGGTGATACGGGTTCGGCAGCAGAGTACGCTTTACGTGGCAAAAAAGGGGTGCAGGTCTTTATGCTCTCACCCTATGGGCGCATGAGTGATTTTCAGCGGGCGCAGATGTTTTCTCTGGCAGATCAGAATATTCATAATCTCTCGGTTAAGGGTGTTTTTGATGACTGTCAGGATATTGTTAAGGTCTTGGCCAATGATCTAGCCTTCAAGGAAAAATATCACCTCGGTGCGGTGAATTCGATTAACTTTGCTCGCATTGTGGCGCAAGTGGTGTATTACTTCTGGGCTTGGCTAAGAGCCACCAAGGATGGTGCGCAGCGTATTTCGATTACGGTACCAACGGGTAACTTTGGTAATATTCTAGCAGGCCATATTGCCCGTCAAATGGGCTTGCCGATTAAGCGTTTGGTGTTAGCGACCAATGAAAATAATGTACTCGAGGAGTTCTTCCGTACGGGTATTTATCGTCCACGTGGTGCCGAGCAAACTTATAAAACCTCCAGCCCTTCGATGGACATTTCCAAGGCTTCTAATTTCGAGCGTTTTGTGTATGACTTGATGCATCAGGATGGCGCCAAGGTCAAAGCCCTATGGGATGAGTTGGCTGATAAGGGTTATTTTGATTTATCCGAGGAAAAGCATCGTTTTGAGCCAGAGTTCGGTTTTCTCTCTGGCACCAGCAATCATCAGGATCGCTTAAATACGATTATGGCGGTGTATGAAGAAAGGGGCATTATCATTGATCCGCATACGGCTGATGGGGTTAAGGTTGCTCTGGAAAATCTGCATGAGGGCGTGCCAATGTTGGTATTGGAAACTGCCTTACCCTTAAAATTTGCTGATACGATTAAGGAAGCGATTGGGGTGGAGCTGGCATTACCTGAGCATTTGTCCGAGTTGATGGAGTTACCACAGCATCTGACCGTGATGGATAATGATGTAGCGCAGGTACGCGCTTATCTGCAAGCGCATATTCAAGCTGATGATAAGTAGTGATTGTGTGAGCGATTAGGATTGGGGGTTTGCTGTCAGCTTTGCTAGCAAACCCCTTTGTTTTATGTGAGGTGGCGAATGCAGCAAAGCTATTTGTTTTATTTTTTGCAACTGATTAAAGCGATGTTACTGCTAAGCTTTGTCTTTAGCTTCAGTCGTTTTTATGGTTTTGCAACGGGTGATGGTGGGCAGTTAAGCCTGATGGGCAGTTTCGGTTTTGCCGTTTTTGGCATGATCACCATGACGATGCTGTATGCTGTACCGGCTTTAATTGCGGCATTTGCTTACCGCTACTTTTATAAGCAGCGCATCATTGCGGCAGTGTTGAGTTTTGCGCTATTTGCTTTGTATCATATGGTGCTAATCCGTCATCTTTCACCGGAGTTTAAAAGTTTATCTGAGCACTATCCGAATTTGTTTTGGCTATTCTTTTTAGCGATTATCGGATTAAGTGAGTTTTTTAATTGGCGTGCAGAAAGTAAATCAACGTGATGTTGGCGCAGAGGGGGGAATCCATTGATGAAGACACAGCGTTTTCACTCATACACACCGGCCGAGGGCCATGGTTTAGCCCATGATCCATTAAATGCAATAGTGGGTCCCCGACCCATTGCCTGGGTTGGTACGCGTAGTGTTAGCGGCATTTTAAATTTAGCCCCTTTTTCTTTTTTTAATTTGTTTAGTTATGAGCCACCCGTTTTGATTTTTTCAGCTGTTGGTTCAAAAAAAGACACCATTGTCAATGTACACGAAACGGGCGAGTTTACATGGAATATAGTGACTCGTGAACTCGCTGAGCAAATGAACCTAAGTTGTATTGAGGAACCGGTGGATGAGTTTGCTTTTGCTAAGCTAAGTCCCTTAACTGGTGAGGTGGTGGCGGCGCCGCGCGTTGCAGAAAGCCCGATTAGCATGGAGTGTAAAGTGCTCTCCTGTGAGCAGTTGCGGGATCTGGACGGGGTTTTGAGGCCGACTTGGGTGGTCATGGCTCAGGTGGTGCGTGTACATATTGAGCATGAGCTGATTGATGAGGCAGGTGTATTTCAAGCCAAGCGTTTGCGTCGCGTGCTGCGCGCCGGAGGACCCGCCGATTACTATGAAATCACTGAGGATACCTTATTTCGTATGCCACGCCCGCGCAGAGGCTAGCTGTCTGCTTAGATAGTATTAGCGCTAAAGTGGTGCTTTTGAGCGATCCACGCCTTACGTAGTGGGCTTAGGCTTAGACGATGATTAAAAATAAGGCTCGGTTCTTTAGCAATTTTTTGTAGTAATTGCTTATGCATGGTGGCCAACGTTATCAGGGGACGTAGGCGCCGCACATCCGCTTTAGGCAGTTGCTTAAGCTCACGGTTAGCGGCCTCAAAAAAATCCCTGGCACGCTGAATTTCAAAGGCAATTAAGGCATTAAAATTATCCCCAGGCTGTCGCTGTTGAATTTGGTGAGCGGTCACATTAAAGCGACGCAGATCTGACATGGGAATATAAATTCTACCTTGTATATTGTGTAGGCCCACATCACGAATGATCATGCTGAGGCCAATGCCTTTGGCGATTAACGTGACTGGCTGCTCGTGTTTTGCTGCTTGGTAGTCCTTGCCAAGCAGTTGCCAAGCAAGTAATTTGGCTAAGGCGACAGCATTTAGTTGCAGATATTGTTCTAGATTAGGCCAATCCAGGTAGCGCCCCTGATCTAAATCCATCTCGGTGGCTTTAATCATGGCTGATAGGAGTTGATGGTGTTGCTGTAAGCGACTTTGATCAGAACCCGATGGTGCCAGCAGTGCCCCTTCGGCTGATAGGGCATGGCTAATGGGGTGACTCGCTTGACCCGCCAAAGCACGTTCTATCTCTGCATGCCACCACGCTAATTTAATTCGCGCCACAGAGGCTTCCTTACACTCGCTCAGTACCTCATTAATCTCTTTATGTAAGGCCAGTAGGGCGATCAGATGTGGGCGTTGCTCCACCGTTGTGGTGAGCAGCGCATAATAAATGCTGCTGGCCGGACGATTTGTTTTAGTGGCACAATATTCTTGAGGTGTCATTGCAAGCGTGTAGATAAATAATCAAGCAGCGACTATTTTAACAAGACTTGGCGAGATAAGCGTTTTTTAGCGCGCAATCGCTCGTTTAGCTAATGACTTTTTAGGGGAATTACTGCTGCACTAAAAATTAAAAGGCGTACAATAAAGCCTATGCTTAATTTGTGATGCGTTAAGCTTAAATTTTTTAAGACTTTCTTGAGGGTGTTGACTTGCCTCGTCCAATTTTAGCAACCATTTCTACTTCTAATATGGCGCATAATTTGCGCACGGTACAGCAGCATATTGCGCAGCAGGTGGGTGCGGCACGCTTTGAGCGCACTAAAACATTTGCCGTCGCTAAGGCGAATGGCTATGGTCATGGCATTGAAGCTGCGGTGCAGGGCTTTGCCGCAGCCGACGGCATCGCAGTGATCGAAACCGAGATGTTAGCAAGGCTGCGAGAATTAGGCTGGCACAAGGAGCTAGTCTTACTTGAGGGATTTTTTGAAAAAGCAGATTTGGAGCTTTTACAACATACTCGCAGCATCACCGCCATTCATTGTCAGGAGCAGCTAGATGAGTTGCGTTCATTGCCTGCCGGTGCCGCACTCAAGGTGATGCTTAAAGTGAATACCGGTATGAATCGCTTGGGTTTCAGACCAGAGCTGTTGTCGTCGGTGTTGACACAATTGGCGCAGCTGCAGTCACAGGCTAAAGTCTCAGAGGTCATCATGATGATGCATTTTGCCGATGCTGATGCCTTTGATCGTGACTCCGTGGATGATGCTTGGGCACGTATGCGGCAGGCGCTACAACAGGCGCAGTTAAGGCAGTTCCGGATTGAGTCCTTAAGTGTGTGTAATTCTGCTGCCAGCTTACGCTATGCCGATGATTTATTATTAGAAGGCTATCGCAATATTATTCGTCCGGGCCTTTGTTTATATGGTGCCTCACCTATGGGCAATGCCGAACATGAGGCTGCTATCGATTTTAATTTAAAACCCGCCATGACCTTAAAGGCACAGATTATTGCCATTCAGCAGGTGCGTGCAGGCGAGACGGTGGGTTATGGTAGTCGTTTTACCGCTCAGGAGCCTACCCGTATTGCGATTGTGGCATGTGGTTATGCCGACGGTTATCCGCGCTGGGCAGATGCCTCAACGCCAGTCGTGGTAAATGGCATTGAAACGACCTTAGCTGGACGGGTGTCGATGGATATGATGAGTATTAATTTAAATCCGGTGCCAAGCGCTAAGCTTGGCGATTGGGTCACACTTTGGGGTGAGGGTGGTCCTACCATTGATCGGGTGACGGAATGTGCGCGTATGGGTTCATATGAGACGCTCTGTCATTTAAATTTACGCGTACCCAAGGAAATAATTTAGTAAGTCAATGGCAAAAGCAAGAACAATCTACAGTTGTCAATCCTGTGGTGGTACCACGCTGAGATGGCAAGGGCAATGTCCCCATTGTCGAGAGTGGAATACCTTAGAGGAAACACGTGAACAGCCCCTTAGCAAAGCCGCTGTGGCTAATCGTTTTGAGCATTTGGCAGCTAGCAGCACGGTGCGTCGTTTGGCTGATGTACAGATGCAGGATACGCCGCGTATGAGTACCGGCTTGGCTGAGTTTGACCGTGTTTTGGGTGGTGGCTTAGTGGCTGGTTCGGTGGTGCTCATTGGTGGCGGTCCAGGGATCGGTAAATCGACTCTGTTACTTCAAGTATTAACTAGTTTATCCTTTAGCCAAAATGTATTGTATGTCACCGGTGAGGAATCGGATCAGCAGGTCGCCTTACGTGCCAAGCGCTTGGAATTAAATACCGAGTCAGTACAGTTATTAGCGGAAATTCAACTGGAAGCAATTCAACGCGCGGTGGCCGAGGTAAGTCCTAAAGTGGTTGTGATTGACTCAATTCAGACAATGTTTTCTTCGGAACTGACCGCAGCCCCCGGTTCAGTCTCACAGGTGCGTGAATGTGCTGCGCAACTGACGCGTTTAGCAAAGCAAAACGATATAGCCTTAGTGATGATTGGTCATGTGACCAAGGATGGCAGTCTGGCTGGACCGCGTGTGCTGGAGCATATTGTTGACACGGTGTTATATTTTGAGGGCGATAGTCATTCTTCGCATCGCTTGATTCGTGCTTTTAAAAACCGTTTTGGCGCGGTCAATGAATTAGGCGTTTTTGCCATGACGGATAAGGGCTTACGAGGCATTAATAATCCCTCGGCGATTTTCTTATCCCAGCATTCTAGTGATATTGCAGGTTCGTGTGTGATGGCGACACAAGAGGGTACACGTCCCTTATTGGTGGAGATTCAGGCCTTGGCCGATACTGCGCATGTACCTAATCCTCGACGTCTTAGTCTAGGCTTGGATGGGGGACGTTTAGCTATGCTATTGGCGGTCTTACATCGGCATGGCGGTATCCCCACCTTTAATCAGGATGTGTTTATTAATGCCGTGGGCGGGGTCCGTATCAGTGAAACTGCTTCCGACTTGCCGGTGATTTTGGCGTTAATTTCTTCTTTGCGTGATAAACCACTGCCCAAGGGCTTTTTTGCTTTTGGTGAGGTAGGTTTAGCTGGTGAAATTCGACCCGCCACCCGTGGCCAGGAGCGCCTTAAAGAAGCCGCAAAATTAGGCTTTGAAATTGCCATGATCCCTAAGCATAATGCACCGAAGCAGCCACTGCCGGGACTGACTATTTGGCCAGTTTCTCGTCTTGTTGATATTTTTGACTATTTAAGAAGAGAGTAGCGCTTTGGAACTGGTTTTAAATTTTGCCATGTTTGTGGCACTCGGAGCGATCATTGGCTTTGTAGGTGCCTTAGTCGGCATTGGCGGTGGTATTGTGGCGATACCGATGTTGGCCATTGTGTTTGATATGCCACAGCAATTAGCTCAAGGCACCGGTCTGGTGATGATTGTGGGCAATGTTTTGCTCGCAGTGTACGGTTATAATAAGCATCATAAAATTGATTTTAAGGGTGTCGGCCTGGCGATTCTGGTGAATATTATTTTTACCAATCTCTCATCAACTTGGGCTCAACACATCGATCCCGTATTGTTAAGACGCTGCTTTGCTTTTTTGCTTTTACTATTAGCTTGCTTATATTTATGGCAAACTTTACCCCGTAAAAATGTCGATTTAACTAAGCCACGCCCACCGCATAGAGCAATGGGTACGGTGGGTTTTCTGGTGTTAGGCTTGGCTGCCGGTTTGATAGGAGGCTTTTTCGGTGTGGGTGGTTCCTTAATCGCCGTGCCTGTCTTAACCTTAATTTACGGTTATCGACAGGTAGTCGCCCAAGGTATTGGTTTAGCGTTGGTCTTGCCAGGCGTGACCATGGCGCTTATTACCTATGCTTGGCATGGTAATACCGATTGGTCTATTGGAATTCCGCTCGCTATTGGTGGGGTATTGATGGTGCGACAGGCGATCCGATTAGCGATGCATTTATCGGAAGTCTTTTTAAAAAGGCTCTTTGTGCTGGTGTTGTTGCTGACCTTTTTATTATTGCTATTTAAATAAGTGGCTGCAGCGATAAAATGATGAAGTCGTTGACAATGCAAAGCAAATTCAAATGTTTAGGATAATGGTCTATGGCAATTACAGCAACGGTCCAAGCTAAGAATTGGGGAGTGTTAATTCATCCAGAGTGGCAAGCTGCGATACTCAGTCGTGGACTTAGTTTAGAGGCTTGCTTTAGCCCAGCGATCTTTCAGCCATCACATTATCAGCGCGAGGCTGTAAAGGTGGGTAGTGGCGGTCGTAATGCGGCTTGGTATGTCCCGACCGCAGTAGGTCCAGCGGTGTTAAGACAGTATCGGCGTGGTGGTTTGATTGGTAAATTTAATCAATCAAAGTATTTTTTTACCGGTCCTGAACAAAGTCGGGCCTTTCAGGAATTCAGCATACTGACTTATTTGCAGCAGGCAGGGCTCGCTGTGCCCAAAGCCTTAGGTGCATGTTATCAGCGCCAGGGTTTATTTTGTGAAATGGCGTTAATTACCAGTTTAATTGCGGATAGCCAAAGCCTGGCTGAGATTTGTCAGCACTATCTGCAGCAGGCGCTGGATGAAGAGATGGCAGCCGCCTATGCCGCAGCAACGGCAAAAAGCATTCATCATATGCACGATTTAGGCGTATGGCATGCAGATTTAAATGCCCATAATATTTTATGTGGTAGTGAGCCAATGCAAGCTTATATCATTGATTTTGATAAGGCCAAAAAAATCACCGTGACTCCGCGCCAACGACAACAGAATTTGGCTCGTTTGCAGCGCTCCTTAATCAAGCTTTGTGGGGAACAAAGTATTGTATTTATGGAACAAATTTCAAAATATTATCAATTAATTGAAAATAATTAGCCCTTTAAGCTAAATTAGCTATATCATTAGTTTTTTGTTTTTTTGTATAAGGGGGTTTGCTCAGATGAAACTGAAGTCAATTGGTCTCGCTTTAATGTTTTCCACCCTTGTTGCCGGCACTGCCACCGCACAAGATGATAATGTCGTCAATGTCTATAACTGGGCTGAATATACTGCACCCGATACAATTCCTGGTTTTGAACGTGAAACCGGCATCAAAGTCCGTTACGACACCTACGATACCAATGATATTTTACAAGCGAAGTTATTAACTGGTAAGTCTGGCTATGATGTGGTTGTACCAGCCACTCACTATGCAGCGCGTCAGATTGAGGCCGGTTTACTACAAAAGCTAGATAAATCCAAAATCCCTAACTGGAAGCATTTGGATCCAGATATTATGGCCGTGGTGGCGCAAGTTGATCCGGGCAATGAATACTTAATCCCTTGGGGTTATGGCACCAATGGTCTGGGCTATAACGTGACCAAGGTCAAAGAAATCATGGGTGAGGACTACGATTTCCGCGACTGGTCTAATTTATTCGATCCTGCCAAGGTAGAAAAGCTACGCAGTTGTGGTGTGTCTATTTTGGATGAGGCGGCACAGGTTTTCCCAGCCGTTCTACATTATTTAGGCAAGGATCCTAATAGTTCTGAAGAGGCGGATTACCGTGAGGCGATAGAGGTTTTGAAAAAGATTCGTCCTTATGTGCGTCAGTTCAGCTCCTCTGGTTATATCGATGAGTTAGCTTCTGGCGACTTATGCTTTGTCTATGGTTTTAATGGTGATGTGATGATTGCTGCTGACCGAGCCAAAGAAGCGAAGCGTGACTTTGAGGTCGCTTACTTTACGCCTAATGACGGTGCGCCGGTATGGTTTGATACCATGGCAGTACCTAAAGATGCCCCTAACTTTGATAATGCAATGAAGTTTATTAACTACATTGAAACACCCGAAGTACATGCGGCGATTACCAATGAAATGTTCTTTACCAATGCGAATAAAAGCGCACGTGAACATGTTTTACCTGAGCTCGCAGAAAATGAAGAGTTATACCCGAGCGCTGAAAAGGCTAAAACACTCTTTGTGATTAAGCCTCAGCCGATGAATATTCTTCGTTTACAAACCCGCTTATGGGCTGAGCTAAAAGCAGGACGCTAGTTGTTAAACAAGCGATAAGCTTTGCTTTTATCAATGGCCCGTAGGATTAAGACTTTCTTAATTGACGGGCCATTAATCAATTTTAGCAAGAGGAATTGAGATTACTATGACTGATGGACGCATAGCGACGACAGCAACGACTGATGACGAGTTTTTAAAACTGGTCAATTTAAAAAAGATTTATGGTGAGGTAGTAGCGGTTAAAGGGGTGGATCTAACTGTTAAGCGCAATGAGATATTTGCACTGTTAGGTAGCTCGGGTTGTGGTAAGTCCACCTTATTGAGGATGTTAGCCGGTTTTGAGAAGCCCACCTCTGGTCAGATTTTTCTTGACGGTGTTGATATTGCCAATGTGCCGGCCTATAAGCGCCCGGTAAATATGATGTTTCAGTCCTATGCCTTATTTCCACATATGACGGTAGAGGCTAATGTCGCCTTCGGACTAAAGCAAGAGGGCGTCGATAAACAAGAAATTCATCAACGTGTGTTTGAGGCCTTGGATTTGGTGCAAATGGCCGGGATGGCGCGTCGTAAACCATCGCAACTCTCCGGTGGTCAGCAACAGCGTGTGGCCTTAGCGCGCAGCTTGGTTAAGCGCCCTAAATTACTGTTATTAGATGAGCCGATGTCGGCCTTGGATAAGCAAATCCGCCAAAAAACACAGATTGAGCTGACTAAAATTATTGAACAAGTGGGCGTTACGTGTATTATGGTGACCCACGATCAGGAAGAGGCCATGACCATGGCCAATCGCTTAGCCGTGATGACTGCCGGTGAAATTATTCAGCAGGGTACACCAAAGGATGTGTATAGCTTCCCTAACTCGCGCTTTGTTGCCAGCTTTATCGGTAATACCAATATTTTCAAAGGGCGAATTGTGGTGGATGAGCCGGATCACGTGTTAATTGAATCCGATGATTTAGAAAGCCCGCTCTATGTGAGCCACGGGGTCAATGAGCCTTTAGGGATGGAAGTCTATGTGTCTATTCGTCCTGAGCAAATTCGTGTCTTGACAGAAGAACCGGATGATTCGGTTAACGTGGCCTATGGTGTGGTGACGCACGTAGCATGGATGGGTAGCTATATGCTTTATCAAATTGAGTTGGATTCTGGTAAGGTGGTGGATGCCAGTATGCCAGCGCGTATGGCCTTAGAGGATGCACCCAGCATTGACGATGAGGTGTATATTACCTGGGGTCCGGATAGTGGGACGGTATTATCATCATGACGAGATTAGCTGCTTTATTTTCTTGGTTGCCGACGCGGGAGCGCTTAAGTATTGTGCCGCCGTTTGTCTGGCTGATTTTGACATTATTGATACCTTTTTTAATTGTCTTAAAAATCAGCTTTGCGGAGTCTTTTTTTGGGCAGCCGCCGTATTCGCAATTATTTGAATATAAATCCGCTGTTTTGCGCTTTTCGCTGTATTTAGAAAGCTATATCACGCTATTTACTGATACGATTTTTGTAGAGGCGTATATACGCTCCATTAAAATGGCAGCAATCACCACCTTATGTTGTATTTTGATTGGTTATCCCATGGCTTATTTTATTGCCCAAGCCAATCCCAAAACACGGAACTTATTACTGCTGGGCGTGATTTTGCCATTTTGGACCTCCTTACTGTTGCGGGTCTATGCATGGGCCGGCATTCTGCGCAATGAGGGTTTGCTCAATAACTTTTTAATTTGGCTTGGCGTTATTGATACGCCGATTGAGCTTTATCGTACGGATATTGCTGTGTATATCGGTTTGGTTTATACCTATTTACCCTTTTTTATTTTGCCACTTTATACCAATCTATTAAAGCATGATCAGCGTTTAATTGATGCGGCCTATGATCTGGGCGCGCGACCGATTAAGGCATTTATTACCATCACCTTACCTTTATCGATTTCTGGCGTGATTGCGGGGGCGATGTTGGTCTTTATTCCTTCAGTAGGTGAGTATGTGATTCCTGAGTTATTAGGCGGTACCAATACCTATATGATTGGTCGAGTAATGTGGGATCAGTACTTTACTAACTCCAATTGGCCAATGGCAGCAGCCATTGCCGTGGTGATGCTATTGATTTTATTGATTCCTTTGGTATTGTTCCAGATTAACCAGGCTAAGCAATTGAAGGAGCAAAACTGATGAGACTAAGTACCTTGTTTAAATACTTTGTGTTTATCGTCGGTTTCGGGTTTTTATATTTACCGATTCTGTCTTTAGTGGTTTTTTCCTTTAATGACTCCGCACTGCAATCGACTTGGACGGGCTTTTCTTTGCGTTGGTATCAAAGCCTGATGAGCGATACGAATCTTTTAAAAGCGGCTTGGTTATCCATCAAAATTGCTGTACTTTCAGCCACAGCAGCGGTGATTGTGGGCACTTGGGCGGCTTATGTCCTAGTCCGTAAAGGGCCTTTTTTAGGCTTTCCGCTCTTTATCGGTATGTTGAATGCGCCCTTGGTGATTCCGGAGGTGATCTTGGGTGTGTCAATTTTATTGATGATTATTGAGCTCAGATCTATTGTCGGTTTCCCCGCAGAAAATGGCATGTTTACCATTTGGGTTGGTCATGTGGTGCTGTGTGTTGCCTATGTCTCGGTGGTGGTTGCCTCACGTATTCGGGAGCTGGATCGTTCGCTTGAGGAAGCGGCGATGGATTTGGGTGCGACCCCGCTAAAGGTATTTTTTAGCATTGTGCTACCCCTAATTGCACCGGCGATGGTGGCTGCTTGGTTACTGGCCTTTACTTTATCGATGGACGATGTGGTGATTGCTTCCTTCCTTAATGGACCAGGCTACACCACCTTGCCAGTCGAGGTGTTTTCCCGTGTGCGCTTAGGCATTAAACCCGAGGTCAATGCCTTGGCGACGATCATGATATTTATCGTTGGTGTTTGCGTGATCATTGGTAATCGTTTACAGTTTAAAAAGACTGACAGTTAAACTGATGTAATTAGCGGCCGTTTCAGGCCGCTAATCGCTTGTTTACCTAGCGATCATAGGGTATTGTTCCAGCGAGATAGTCTGAGTCTCAGCAATTCGATGAAACAGTAAAGGGTATATGAATGTCATTTCAAATAGTTGGTTTAAAGCGTTGTAGCACCTGTGTTAAGGCAAAAAAGTGGCTTGAAGCTCAGGGGTATGAGGTGCTTATGATTGATGTGCGCGAGCAGGTGCCGAGTGCTGAACAATTAACAACATGGGCAGCCGCCTTAGGTTGGGATAAACTGATTAATAAGGCCTCGCAGACATGGCGTCAATTAGACGATAGCGCTAAAGTGTTGAATAGCGAGGCGGATCACATTGCCTTAATCCAAGCCCATCCCAGCGTGATGAAGCGGCCTTTACTGATTTATCCGGGTGGTTTTAAATTAGGCTTTTCAGAAGCCTCTTATCAGGAGTTCGTGGCGTGAGTTTAAGTCAGGATCAATTAAAGCAGCAAGTAGCAGAGGCTGCCGTAGCCTATATTCGTGAGTTTTTTACGGCCGATGCCGTGATTGGTGTGGGCACCGGTTCCACCGCAGACAAGTTTATCGATGCCTTAGCACCATACAAGGATCAGTTTAAGGGCACCGTGGCCAGTTCAGAACGTACGGCAGCACGTTTACAAGCGCATGGTATCCGGGTCTTTGAGTTAAATGAGATCGATTCTATGCCGGTGTATGTGGACGGTGCGGATGAGGTGAATCCCAAATTGCAGATGATTAAGGGGGGTGGTGGTGCCCTAACGCGTGAGAAAATCGTTGCCTCAGTGGCCGAGCGTTTTGTTTGTATTGTAGATGATTCTAAGTGGGTTACGCATTTAGGTCGTTTTAAGATTCCCCTAGAAGTGATTCAGATGGCAAAGCACGCCGTTACTAATCAGCTTAAAGCCTTGGGGGCGAGCGAGGTGGTAGAACGTAGCGGCTTCATTACGGATAATGGCCATCCTATTTTAGATGTGGCTGGCTTTCAATTAGCCGATGCGGCTGCACTAGAGCAGCAGATTAATCAAATCCCGGGAGTGGTGACTTGCGGTTTATTTGCACTGCGTCCGGCCAGCGTTGTTTTAATGGCAGCACCGCAGGGCGTCAAAGTTATCACGGTCTAATGTCATTGAGTTGTCATAATCTACTATTACAATGTAATAATTTTCAATATGGAGTGTCAGATGATTGAACAGCACACAAGTACCCGTTACGGCGAGTCTTTAGAGCAAATTCGTTCTCAGTTTCTACGCATGGGCGGCTTGGTTGAGTCCATGATTAATGACGCAGTTGAAACGCTTAGCACCGGTAACACGGCATTAGTTGAGCGCGTCATGGAGTATGAAATTGAAGTAAACAACTTGGAAGTCGAGATTGACTCCTTGATTACTCAGGTGATTGCACGTCAACAACCGGCAGCGATTGACTTACGTTTGCTTTTATCGGTCACTAAAATGTTAACCGACTTGGAGCGTTCTGGGGATGAGTCCGAGAAAATGGCGCGTACGGCCAGACGCCTGATCGAGCAACAAGCTCGTTTTGAGCCCATTGTTGACCTAAGTTATATGGGTAGTCTGGTGGTCAAAAACTTGCATGATGTACTGGATGCATTTGCTCGTTTCGATCCTATCGCCGCTGCTGAAGTGGTGCGTCGTGATAAAAAGATTAATAAAGAGTGGCGCAGCGTGTTACGTGAAACCAGTAGCTTTATGATTGAGGATCCACGTACCATCAGCTCCGCTATCGATTTAATGTTTATGGCACGTTCCTTAGAGCGTATTGGCGACCATGCTAAGAACATGGCTGAGCGTGTGATTTATACGGTTCAGGGTGAGGATGTGCGTCACACTGGTAATAAAAACGTACTGAAAGTCGCCAGTAGAGACAGTATTAATACATCGTATGAGACGCAAGAGGAAGAGGGCGACTCTGCTGAGAGTTAAATTGTCGTCATCGTACGGCCTCCATTGATGTATCAAAGACCTGTGCTGAGTTTTTCGCCAGGTCTTTTTTTGCTGTTAATAATGTGCTGTGTGAGTGTAAATAAGTTCACACCCATGGCGTATGCCTTATGCTCACCGCTAGCAAGTTACGCGGTGTTGCTTCAAATCTTATCAAAGCTGATATCAGCTGTTAGATCAATGGGATAGAGCGCATTCATCAGTTAATGCACAAAGTTATCCACAGCTTTTGTGGTTAATCTATGGTGATTAAATCAAGG